>CAMPIG010000325.1 GCA_946886255.1 uncultured Cellvibrio sp.
AGCGTTAAGTTGTGTAAATTACTGTTTGATCTGTCGCACCGCTATACGACATGGAATAAAGTCTTGCGGACTATAATTTGCCTGACAATATCCTCATTACAATAAATTCATCTGAAATCGCTTTGGAGAACGGCCATGAAAACCCTCAAAGGTCCCGCAATATTTCTCGCGCAATTCTGTAGTGATGAAGCGCCCTTTAACTCCCTTGATACCATTGCCGCCTGGGCCAGCAGTTTGGGCTTCAAAGGTGTGCAGATTCCCACGTGGGATGGTCGCGTATTCGATTTGGAGCGTGCGGCGACCAGCATGGAATACTGCAATGAATTTAAATCTATCCTGGCCAAACATGACCTGGTAGTCACTGAATTATCCACGCATCTACAAGGCCAGTTAGTAGCCGTGCATCCGGCTTACGACGAAATGTTCGATGGCTTCGCGCCGGAGTCGGTGCGTGGCAATCCTGTTGAACGCCAGAGGTGGGCGGTGAATCAGTTGATGCTGGCCGCGCAAGCCAGTAAAAATCTTGGCTTGAATGCACACGCGACTTTCTCTGGCGCGTTGTTGTGGCCCTATTTATACCCCTGGCCGCAACGCCCTGCCGGTTTGGTGGATACCGGCTTCCGTGAGCTGGCGGCGCGCTGGCTGCCGATTCTGGATGCGTTTGATGAAGCCGGTGTGGATGTGTGTTATGAAATCCATCCTGGTGAAGACTTGCACGACGGTGCAACCTTCGAACGCTTTCTCGCCGCCGTTGAAGATCACCCGCGTTGTAATATCCTCTTCGATCCCAGCCATTTTGTTTTACAACAACTGGATTACCTCGCGTTTATCGACCGCTATCACGACCGCATCAAGATGTTTCATGTGAAGGATGCGGAATTTAATCCCACCGCACAGCAAGGCGTATACGGTGGTTATGAAAATTGGGTAGACCGTGCCGGACGTTTCCGTTCATTGGGGGATGGCCAGGTCGACTTCAAACAAATCTTCTCCAAATTCGCCGCTTACAATTATGAAGGCTGGGCGGTACTGGAATGGGAATGCTGCCTGAAGCATCCGGAAGATGGCGCGAAAGAAGGTGCAAAATTTATTCAGGAACATATTATCCGTGTCACTGAAAAAGCGTTTGATGATTTTGCCAAAGGCGGTACCGATGAAGTGGCCAACCGTCGTATTCTCGGTTTAAAAATTTAATGCGCGTGCGTCCTGCATGGAGAGCATGCAGGCATTTTCCACAACACACAAAAGAAGATTCACAATGACAACTCCAAAAATTCGATACGCAATGGTTGGCGGTGGTCGCGGTGCTTTTATCGGTGCAGTGCATCGTATTGCGGCGCGGATAGACGACCGCTTTGAATTAGTTGCCGGCGCACTCTCATCCAAACCGGATATCGCACAGGCTTCCGCAGCGGATTTACACATTGCTGCCGATCGCGCTTATACCTCTTATGAAGACATGATTCGCGCGGAAAAAAATCGCCCGGATGGTGCGCAGGTCGTCGTCATCGTTACGCCGAACCACATGCACTTTCCCGTGGCGAAAGCCTGCCTTGAAGCGGGTATGGATGTGATCTGCGACAAGCCGGTGACGCGCACCCTTGAAGAAGCGCTGGAGCTGGAAAAACTCGTGCAGTCCTCGGGTTGCTTTTTCGGTTTGACGCACAACTACAGCGGTTATCCACTGGTACGCTATGCACGCGAACTGGTTGCCCAAGGTAAACTGGGCAAGTTGCGTGTAGTGCAGGTGGAGTATCCGCAAGAGTGGCTCACTGAAGCTGCCGACGATGACAACAAACAAGCATCCTGGCGCACTGATCCCGCGCGCTCTGGCCTGGCTGGTTGTCTCGGTGATATCGGCACCCATGCATTTCAACTCGCCCGTTTTATCACGCAACAAAAAGTGGAAACTGTGTGTGCGGATCTGGCCAGTTTTGTGGAAGGCCGCCCGGTGGATGACAACGTGCATGTACTGCTGCGTTTTGCCGAAGGCGCCAAAGGTATGTTGTGGAGCAGCCAGGTTGCTCCTGGTTGTGAAAACGGTTTGCGCATTCGCGTCTACGGCGAAAAAGCCGGCATCGAATGGGCGCAGGAAACTCCCAACGAATTATGGTTCTGTGAATTAAACAAGCCGCGCCAGCGCGTTACCCGTCGCGGTGATATCGGCAGTGACGTAGCGGCGCGCGGTATGCGTACACCGGGTGGTCATCCGGAAGGTTACCTCGAAGGTTTTGCCAATTTATATCAGGACTTTGCTGATATCCTTCTGGCGCGTCAGCAAGGCAAAACCCATGAGATGCAAGCCTGGGTGCCCGGTATCGAAACCGGTGTTGAAGGTATGCGTTTTATTCAGGCCGTGCTACATTCATCCTGCGCAAACGGTACCTGGACAGCACTGTAACCTGTGTGCTTATAACGAGCGGGGTGATGCAAAGCGCGCGCGCCCCGTTTGATGTCGTAAGCCAAGATTCATGAATCACCAACATAACATCGTCACAACAATAATCAGGTAAACGCTATGGTTAATACCGTTAATCCCTCACGAATTTTCAATGCGAGTTGTATCGCACTGATTGTTACTGCCATGACCTTCGCTATTCGCGCGGGTATTCTTAACGACCTCAGCCTCAGCTTTGATCTCAACAACCGGCAGCTCGGCTGGATCAACGGAATGGCATTTGCCGGCTTTCCGGTAGCAATGATGTTCGGTGGTTTGATCTATAATTATCTGGGCGCAAAAAAATTAATGTACCTGGCATTTATTTGCCACCTGCTTGGTCTGGTGTTAACCATGACCGCCACCGGTTTCTGGACTTTATTGTTATCCAGTTTCTTCATCGGTTTTGCTAATGGTTCAGTGGAAGCAGCGTGTAATCCGTTGATTGCGGACATGTACCATACGCGCAAAACCGCCATGCTGAATAAATTCCACGTGTGGTTCCCCGGCGGTATTGTAATCGGTGCCCTGGTGTCCGCAGCGATGACCAAGATGGGGCTGGGCTGGCAATTGCAAATTGCAGTGATGATTATTCCTACCATCATCTACGGTGTCATGATTTTTGGTCATCCTTTCCCGACGACAGCGAACTCCGAAACCTCCACCGCAACCAATATTCGTGCGCTTTTCTCGCCGTTATTTATCTTTATGTGTTTCTGTATGACGCTTACCGCTGCCTCGGAGTTTGGCACAACCCAGTGGGCAGAATTAATCTTCGGCGCATCCGGCGCGCATCCGATGTTGTTCCTGGCTTTGGTTACCGGTGTGATGGCTCTGGGGCGTTATTTTGCGGGCCCCATCGTTGAAGCCTTTAATGCCGTGGGTGTTTTGCTGATGTCGGCGATTGTTACTACGATCGGTATTTTTTTGCTGAGCACGGCGTCGGGTGTGATGGTCTATATTTCCGCGGTCGTGTTTGCTTTGGGGGTTACTTACTTCTGGCCGACCATGATCGGGTTTATCAGCGAATACCAACCTAAAACCGGTGCTTTGGGTATGTCGTTGATTGGCGGGGCGGGTATGTTTTCCATGTTTATCTGGAATCCGGTTATTGGCCGCTGGCTCGATGATGCAAAAGCAGAGGCTATCGCCAGTGGCGTAACCACCGAGGTGGTCGAAGTGGCGGCAGGGCAGGCTACTTTGCAAAATCTGGCCTTGTTCCCGGCATTTCTGATTCTGGCATTTGGTCTGCTGTTCTTTATGCGGCACAAGCTTGAGCGTCAGGTTCACGCAACGGAATAAGTCAGCGTAAATTCTTAACGGCGCATAAATAAGTGCGTCATACAACTGATAAAGGCGATAACATCCGGTATGTTATCGCCTTTTTTAATGGGCAACTTTAATGCATGGACGAGCTGATGATCATGAGTGCAACACAAGGCTATAAAAAAATCACTTTTTATTGACCCGAATGTATACCTGACGAAAGGGGATTGAATAGACTCGATGATGCGACCCTTGGTAGCAAGCTCGATGAACTTCACCAAGATGCTGGTGATGCGATGCATTGCGCTGGTTACCCGTTTTCCATGGGCAGTGGCGATCTTTGGCTTCGTGTCCGGCGTGGCCAGTTTTTTGTTAGTCGAACGGGAGCAGGAAAAATTTGCCCAGATGGTGTCGGCATTGATGCTGCTCAGTTGGGGCTGGCTGGCGTTGGAAAACTTATTGCAGCGCAGTGTGTCATCCTGGTTTGGTTTTAAACTGCCGCCGCCATTATTGAGTTTCGCCACGCAGTTAGTGCATCAGGAAAGTTTGTTTTTCGTGGTCCCCTTTTTCTTCATCACCACGGTGTGGAACGGCGGACAAATGGTGTTTACCTCGCTGTTGATCATCGCCGCATTTGTTTCTATCGTTGACCCTATTTATTATCGCTGGCTGGCCGCCAAACGCTGGCTGTATTTTATCTTTCATGGCATGACGTTGTTTGCCGTCTTGCTCACGGCCTTACCGATCATCTTTCAATTACCCACACCAAAAAGTTATTTGTTATCGCTAGGCATCGCCATACTTCTCTCCTTGCCGGGAATCGTGCGGGCCTTGCCGTTTAATTGGTGGAAGCGCAGCTTGCTAACACTAACCGGCATTGTGGTTGTGGCAACTATCGGCGTGTCAGTGCGCGCCTGGATCCCTCCAGCCACACTGCGCTTGACCGAGGTTGCTGTGACAGACCGTATTGATGACCGCAGTCGATCACCGGAAAATTCTCTAAAAGTCATTAATGTGGATCAACTGCGTGAGGGGCTTTATGCCTATACAGCTATTCGTGCACCACGTGGGTTAAATGAACGCATCTATCATGTGTGGCGGCGCAATGGTCGCATCGTAGATAAAATTGCACTTGATATCAGCGGTGGGCGTGAGGCCGGCTATCGTGCCTGGACCCACAAATTAAACTTTCCTCCCTATCCCAGCGGCCGCTGGCAAATTCATGTGGTTACCGAAGCGAATCAGGTCATTGGTATCTTGCGGTTTCAGGTAGTTGAATCAACGGACGAGGTCACTGTTGAAGAGGATGATATGAGTCCGATGGAGAAGATTCGCACGGTGCTGCCGGAAGATCTGGTTCCGCTTGAGCAACTGGGTGGTGACGATAAGCAATCAGATACTGATGGTGAGGAAGAGGCGACAGATATCGCTGAGGAAAATATATCGGGAGAAAATGAATCCCAAGAAGAAAACGACACGCCTGAAAATAATGATATTCCTGAATCAATTAATACTTCTGAAGAAAATCATGAGCTGATAGATCCTGTTGATAAACCTGCACAAGAGCCTGAAGGCTCACAGGAAGAGGTACCGGCGGATGAGCAAGTGGATTCATCCAATGAAGAAATAGAAGAGACTATTCAGCAAGAGCCAGATCAGGAAAAAATAGAGCAGGATTCAGTGGAAGGAGAATCTATAACATCGTCGGAAAGCTCTGGATCTTCCTCGGAGAAAAAAGAATAAATAAGCGTTTGCTTTGGATGGCCTCTATTAATTCAAAGCCATCCAAAGCACGAGGAAAACTAGCGACCTCTACTCAATACCCGCTGCATGGCGATAAAACAAAACAGCAACACGCCGATCACGATCTTGGTCCACCAGCTACTTAA
>CAMPIG010000326.1 GCA_946886255.1 uncultured Cellvibrio sp.
CGGTTATCGTTTCTCCACCAAGGCCGACGCATAATTCAAACCGGTTAAAAACGCAGAGACGTTTTAAACAAGGCCGGTGGGCAGATATTTTTAATTCAATCGCGAAGAAAAGTCATATTCCCACGCGATAGTGGTTAAACATATTCTGCTGTTGATGATTGTGAAAGAGGCTCACTATTTTGCTGCAAGGTTTTAGCGCCGAACTCAAACGTCTGTCGATCTTCGTCGCGATCTGTCTGTTATTGGGCTGGCTGACCGGGCACTTATTGCTGGTGCTGGATATTGGTGTTCTGGCATATCTCGCCTACATGCTGTGGCAGATGTCGCGACTCAATCGCTGGCTGCTGCGCAAGAACGATGAAGAGCCACCCGAAGCCACCGGTATCTGGGGTGATGTGTTCGACAACATCTACCACCTGCAACGTCACCAGCGGCAGGAAAAAGAAAACCTGCAAGCCGTCATCAATCGCGTGCAGGAAATCACCTCCGCTTTAAAAGATGGTGTGATCCTGCTGGACTGGCGCGGTCATCTGGATTTCTGGAATCCTGCGGCGCAACGCTTGCTGGGTTTTCACACCAAAGACCAGGGATTGTCGGTCATCAATTTTATTCGTCACCCGCGTTTTGTCAGTTATTTTGAGGAAGGTAATTACAGCGAACCGCTGGAGCTACCCTCGCCGCGTTTCTCATCCAAACAACTGCAATTTCAAATCACCCGCTTTGGTAAAAATGAACGTTTGATTCTGGTGCGTGACATTACCCAGATTCACAACCTGGAACAGATGCGCCAGGATTTTATTGCCAACGTCTCCCATGAATTGCGCACGCCCTTGACAGTGATCAGCGGCTATCTGGAAACCCTGGCGGATAACAACAACCTGGGTCCGACCTGGCAAAAACCTTTGCAACAAATGCAACAGCAGACCCAGCGCATGGCGTTGTTGATCAACGATCTGCTGGTGTTATCGAAACTGGAGACTACCGAAGTCGGTCACAACCAGAAACTTATTCCGCTCGATCCGTTATTGCATTCCATTCGTAACGAAGCGGTGGCGCTAAGCGGTGACAAGGAGCAGGAGATTACCTTGACATGCGATGGCAATATTCAGTTACTGGGGAATGAAAAGGAATTGCACAGCGCCTTCTCCAACCTGGTGGTTAACGCCGTGAAATACACGCCGGCCAAAGGCAAGATCGCTATGCGTTTATGGAAAGATAAACAGAATTGTTACTTCGCGGTGAGTGACAATGGGCCGGGTATTGAAAACAAACACATTCCCCGATTGACCGAGCGTTTTTATCGCGTTGACGCCAGCCGTAACAGCAGTACCGGTGGCACCGGTTTGGGCTTGGCCATTGTTAAACATGTGCTGTTGCGTCATGACGCTGAATTAAAAATTACCAGTGAAGTCGGCAAAGGCAGTGTCTTCACGTGCGTGTTTCCTCTCCATTGAGATTTTTGTCGGGTTACGCTGCGGTCTTTCAGTCGCAAACCAATTTTCTTTTCGAAGAGGCATCATCGGGTTAGCCGAAGGCGTAATCCGACATCAATCGTTTCTATTGGGAAAAAATACGCTACGCAACCAATTCCACCAACCGTTGTTAGCCAACATATACCGATCCAGCTCATCCTGATTGTGGTAATAATATTCTGCATCGCGAAACATCAATTCCCGTTTCAACGCCCGCCGTTGCGGATTAATTTTCTTAATCACCCGCGCCGGATTTCCGACGGCAACTACGTTAGCGGGAATATCTTTGGTTACCACCGAGCCAGCACCGATTACACTATTCTCGCCGATGGTCACACCTTTCAGTACCATCACGCTTTCACCCAGCCACACATTATCTTCCAACACGACTGGTTTGGTGCAACGAAAGGGGCGGATGCGATTGTACACATGGTGCCAATCACTATCGCTCACATACACATTGGCCGCCAGCATGCAGTTATCGCCGATGCGCACGGCATGTGCGGCGGAAATGCGCACGCCCGGTGAGATCAAACAATAATTGCCGATGGTAATTTCACCCTGCCCTTGTTTACCCGACCAGGTGGTCAAGCGAATTTTATTATCGGTGGCCGCAATAATATGCGCGTGATCACCGATGCGAATATTGCGTCCAAATAATTCCACATGACGTGGGTGGGCAATCTCGACATATTTTCCCGCTGAATCAAATTGCGGACGAATAAAATGTTCAACATGCCAACGGTTGTATAACGTGATAATCCGTTTAATCCAGTAAGGTTTGGTGTTGCGACGCACAGGGTATTCTCGTGATCTTGGCAATCTTCGCGTCGGGGCACCGCAGATAGAACGGCGTCGAGCTGCTAGAATGCCGGGCAAATTAATTTAAGGAACGCCATTATGCCCGTCACTTTGCCCATAGATATTGATAGCGTCAAAGGTTTTCTCGCCGCCGAAGAAGGCGAGGCTTTATATGAACACGCGCTTCAAGCCGGAAAGCGTGGGCCCTGTCTTGAAGTGGGCAGCTATTGTGGAAAATCCAGCGTATATCTTGGCGCGGCGTGCAAAACAATTAATACGGTGCTCTACGCGGTAGATCATCATCGTGGATCAGAAGAGCATCAGCGCGGCGAGGAATATCACGATCCTGAACTCTATGATACGAAATTTGAAGTGATGGACAGCTTTCCCGCGTTTCGCCACACCCTGATGCGCGCCGGTTTACTTGATACAGTCGTACCTATCGTTGCCTCATCACAACTTGCTGCCCGCCAATGGTCCACCCCTTTGGGCATGGTATTTATCGATGGTGGCCACAGTATGGAAGCTGCGTTAACGGATTATCGCAGTTGGGCAGGTCATGTGATGCAAGGTGGTGTCCTGGCGATTCACGATGTCTTCCCGAATCCGGCCGACGGTGGCCGGCCGCCTTATGAAATCTGGAAACTGGCGCAAGCATCCGGGCTATTCGAAGCGTTGCCGCTGGTGAAAAGCTTGGGTGTGCTACGCCGAATCTAATTCCGTCATGACTCGGTACGGAAGTGTCGGGTTACGCGGCTTTGCCGCTAACGCGACCTACGGCGCACCAGGTAGGTCGGATTAGCGCAGCGTAATCCGACAAAGTCTCAAACCGTTACCCGTTACTGGTTTCTTCCTCAACCCCTCCTGCATAATCACCCCACGCTGCGGTCCTCGCTTTACCGTGGCGTAAAAATAATCTGAGAGACATAACAATAACCTACAGGTACTTTTATGAAACGTTTACATCAACCCATGGTGCGCAGTCTGCTGCTTGCAAGCTTGGCGCTCGGTATCAACTGTTTTTCCCATGCACAAAATCTCGGTAGCAACCTGGCTGTCACCGGTCCGGGAGCGGGCGCTGATGGCTCCGGTTTTAACAACACCAAGACAGTGCGCGACGGTAATATCAATACCGCCTCGCAAGCAGGCGGCACCAGCAATCAACGTGTGTCGGTTAAATGGAGCAGTGCACAAACCTTTAACACGGTTATCTTGCGCGAAGCAGGTAATCGGATTACGAATTGGCAATTACGCAATCATGAAACCGATGAGGTATTGTCTTCCGGCAACGCCATAGGTGCAAATCTGGTCGTAAATCTCGACACAGTCAGCATGAAAAAAATCAGTTTGTTTGTGGATGCCAGCGCAGCGCCCGCGATTGCAGAGTTTGAAGTCTATAACGCAACGGGCAGCGCACATTCGAGCTCAGAGTCGAGCCCAGCATCAAGTGCAGCATCGAGTGTAATAAGTTCTACGCCAGCATCATCCAGTGCGCCGTCCTCAAGTGCTTCATCGATAGTTTTCTCCTCCGCTCCGCCAGTCTCTTCATCAAGTGCCAGCAGCGCGCCTGCGGTAACAACAACATACGAAGCGGAAGATGGAGTGATCACCAGCGGTGCGGTGGAATTTAATCACAGCGGCTACACCGGTTCCGGTTTTGTTAATTACGATAACCAGGTGGGTAGTGCACTTGCGTGGACAATCTATCAGGCTAATGCTGGCAGCGCGACGCTGACCTTTCGTTTCGCCAATGGCACAACGGCAGATCGCGCCATGAATATTTTTATTAACGATACGTTGGTAAGCAGCAACTTGTCTTTCCCCGGAACCGGTGCCTGGAATAGTTGGACAACCAGAAGCATTAACGTCAACTTGCAGGCCGGTGTCAACACGATTCGCACGGTGGCAACCACCAGTAACGGCGGCCCGAATATGGATCACCTGACCGTATCCGGCGCGGCCAGTAGTAGCGTATCGAGCAATTCAAGTAGCAGCGTGGCCAGCAGCGAAGCGCTTGCGTTTCCCGGCGCCGTTGGCTTCGGTCGTCTGACCACGGGAGGTCGCGGTGGAGATGTGTATATTGTTACCAACCTGAACGACAGTGGTGCGGGTTCATTGCGCGAAGCGATTAATTCGGCGAGCGGTCCGCGCACCATTGTGTTTGGGATTTCCGGCAACATCATGCTGCAATCCAAGCTCGATATTAAACGGCCGAACCTCACGCTGGCAGGGCAAACTGCGCCGGGTGATGGCATTACCATTGCCGGGTATCCGGTAACGGTTAATGCCGATAACATCATCATTCGCTACCTCCGTTTTCGTTGCGGTGATTTCAATGCGCTGGCAGAAAACGGCAAGCCGTCGAAAGGTAATGGCAACTTAAAAGGCAGCACGGCGGGTGCGCTGGATGTATTGGAAGCAAACAATGTCATCATTGATCATGTATCCACATCCTGGGCTATCGATGAAACCTTGTCAGTCACTTATTCAAATTATGTGACGGTGCAACATTCCATCGTATCAGAAAGTTTGAATGACTCTTATCACGATAAAGGTAACCACGGATTCGGTTCCCTGATTCGCGGTAATGGCGAGGGTGGCAGTACGTTTTATCGCAATCTTTATTCGCACCACGATATGCGCAACCCCGGCGCCGGCAGCAATCAGACGACGCCGGCCATCAAAGGCCAACTGGATTTTGTTAACAACGTTGTATACGGTTGGGGCACGCGTTCCGGTGAAGCCATCGGCGGCTCAGCGGGCGGCGTTGTTGAAATCAATTACGTCAATAATTATGTCATCGCCAATAACGATTCGCGCAACGCCAATTCGGTATGGGATGAAGTTAAAACCGAGGGCATATTGACGTATCAATCCGGCAACAAACTTGATAACAACATCAACGGTGTACGCGACGGTGTGGACAATGGTTGGAGCATGTTCCCCAACTTTACCAGTGCCCAGCGTCGCAGCTCGCGCTGGAATTTTCCGCAGGTGCCAACAGTCAGTGCCGAACAAGCTTATGATGATGTGTTAAATCAGGCCGGTGCTTCACTCGCGCGTGACGCCATTGACGCGCGTGTTGTTCAGCAGGTCCGCAATAACACCGGTCGTATCATCGACAGCCAGGATGAAGTCGGTGGCTTGGCTGCGCTCTACAGCGACGCGGCACCGACCGATAGCGACAGTGACGGCATGCCGGATGCCTGGGAGCAACAGCATAACTTGAATCCATTTAACGCGAGTGATCGCAATGGCTACGCGTTGGATTCAA
>CAMPIG010000327.1 GCA_946886255.1 uncultured Cellvibrio sp.
GCTTGCAAGACGGCGCGACTGCGGCGGCCATCCAGATCCACCGGAATATAAACGCGACTGCCTTCATGAGGATAGAGCAAATCCATTGGTTGATCATCGTCAAGCTCACTACGCTCCGCCAGACAATCCGCTCGCCAGGGCGGCAAGCTGCGATAATCGCTGTGGTATTGCCGCCAGAAAAATTCCTGCGCTGGTGGCAACACAAACCAATCCACTGCTTGCATCTTGCTGACGGATTCACAACGACTGTGCACGCGAAATTGTCCTGCTGTATCCAGATGCACGCGCCGATGATAGGGTGTGACCTGCTGAAAGTGACTATCGACCGGAATGAAAATATCTTGAGCTGCACATTGGCTGCCGGCCAAATAACCATCGTTACGGCATACGCTTACGGTTTTCAACGACTGAAGTGGGCGCTCGAACCAGGCGCTTGAACCCAGGCGATCAAATACATCGAATAAAATCGGCGCTGCACTGGTTTGCCCGCTTAAAAAACTCGCCGCCTCTCCACCGGCATTGCCCACCCACACACCGACCGTGAAACGGCCATTACTGCCGATAGCCCAGGCATCCCGCAATCCATAACTGGTACCGGTTTTCCAGGCAATGGTCTGGCTGCCGGAAAAATCCCGCCACAAATTTTCATTGCCCGGTCGTACCACTTCCACCATCGCTTGCAAGGTCAGCCAGGCCGCGCCTTGATTCAACACGGCGGGCGGTGGTGAGAGCGATTTTTCATCGCGCAATACACGACTGGTATTTGGTGATGCGAATGCCCCGTCGCGCGCGCTGGCGGTCATCCGTGCATAGATGGAGGTGAGTTCCCACAGCGTGCCTTCCGCGCCGCCGAGGATTAGTGTCAGGCCATAATCATCCGCCGGACGAAATAATGTTGTCATGCCCATGGCTTGCAGGTGATGGTGAAAACGGCTGATACCGTAGTGGCGCAACATGCGCACCGCCGGTACGTTGAGTGAATGCGCCAGCGCGTAATGCGCCGGCACGGCACCGCGATACTGGCGATCATAATTTTGCGGTTTATAACCGGCAAATTGCGTGGGAATATCAGATACTAGGGTGGTCGGCAGCAACTCCCCATCTTGCAACATCAAACCGTATAACAAGGGTTTTAAAATACTGCCGGTGGAGCGCGGCCGCTGAATAATATCTACCTGAGGCGAATAGCGCGCCTGGTTCTGCCATGCCTGATTACCGACATACGCGCGCGTCGTCAGAGTTTGGTGATCAATAACCAGCAGCGCAATATTGTTCGCGCCTTCATTGGCCAGTCGCCGGCTGTGACGCTGCGCGATCTGTTGAACATGTTGTTGCAGTTGCGCATCAAGTGTTGATTGTAAGACGGCATCCTGAGGAAATTGTTGTTTTACGGTGGAGAGAAAATGCGGAGCTGTTTGCGGTAAGGCTTGCGGTCTTTCCGGCAGGGGTTCCAGCAATGCCAATTGCAGATCCAGTGCCGTTATTTTTTCTTGCGCATGTAAACGTTGCAATAAGCGATCGCGTTTTGCTTGCAGCACATCCCGTTGACGTCCCGGGTGAATCAGCGCCGGGCTGTTAGGCAAGACCGCGAGCAACGCAGATTCCGCCCAGGACAACTCTTCCGGTGCCCGGCCAAAATAACGCCAGGCCGCTGCACGCAAGCCAACAATATTGCCACCGAAAGGCGCGTGGCTGGCGTAGTGAATTAATAATTCATCTTTGCTAAAACGCCATTCCAATTGCAATGCGCGCAAGGCTTCAATAATTTTACTGCCCAGTGTACGCGGCGGTTCTCCGCGCAGCATACGTGCCAATTGCATGGTGATGGTGCTGCCGCCACTGGTAACGCGTCCGTCGCGCAGGTTGCCCCAGGCAGCGCGCGCAATTGCCAGGGGATCAACGCCGGGGTGCCGATAAAAACGGCGGTCCTCAAATAACAACAATGCCTGCACATATTTTTCTGGTAGCGCATCAACCGGCGCAAAACGCCATTGCTGATCAGCGGCGATACTTGCGCCGAGCAAATGTCCCTCACGATCCAGCAACATAGTGGCATAACTGACGCGGGTCAGCTTTTCCGGCAAGGGTGCGAATTGCAAAAACAGCATCGCCACGCCCGACACCAGAACCACTAGCGCAAAAACCCGAACAGCAAAGCGCCGATTCATAAAATAATTTTTAACCGTCACATCATCACCCGTAGGTCGGATTAGCCAAAGGCGTAATCCGACACACATCTATATCAAGACTCGCCTATTCCAGCTTTTCTCATCCACACCATCTTAACGAAAATTGTTTTGAGTCGTGCTCGTGAATAGACTAACGTTGGAACACGGGACATCGGCGCCCGCAATACCAACAAACCCATAACAAGAGAACAACATCATGCGCAAGCTCCTTTTCACTCTCGCATTTCCTGCGCTCCTGGCTGCCTGTAATCCTTCAACGGAAAATCCGTCAAATGAACAGGCCAAATCGCAAGCTGCATCCAGTAGCGGCGCTATACCGGTCACATTGAAACAGAAAGATGGCCGCTTTCAGATTTATCGCGGTGATCAAGCCTACTTTATTCGCGGTGCCGGCGGCAGTCATAACATTCCGATGCTGGCCGCCAGCGGTGGCAATTCCCTGCGCACCTGGAGCACTAACGATGCCGAACGCATCCTCGACGAAGCTCATAAGCATGGTCTGACCGTCATGATGGGGCTGCGGCTGGGTCACGAGCGACACGGCTTTGATTATAACGACGAAGCCGCCGTGGCCAAGCAAAAGGAAGAGGTGCGCGAGCAAGTCCTCAAATACAAGAATCACCCCGCACTCCTCGTGTGGGGCCTGGGCAATGAAGTCGATCTGTTTTATACCAACACCAAAGTGTGGTACGCCATCGAAGATATCGCAAAGATGGTGCGCGAACTTGATCCTAATCATTTAATCACGACGGTCACCGCCGGTATTGATGCCGAAAAAGCGCAGCTGATTATGGAGCGCGTACCCAGTATCGATTACCTCAGCGTGAACATTTACGGCGGCCTGGAAACTCTACCGCAAACCTTGAAGGACATCGGATGGACCGGCGCCTATGCCGTCACCGAATGGGGCCCCACCGGCCACTGGCAAATTACCAGGACCGACTGGGACGTACCTATCGAACAAACCACGACCGAAAAAGCAAAATCCTATCGCGAACGTTACGAAGCCGGCGTGCTCGGCGCGCCTGATCAGGCTTTGGGTTCCTACGCTTTTTTGTGGGGACAAAAACAGGAAACCACACCGACCTGGTATGGCATGTTCCTGGAGTCCGGAGAAGCTACCGAGGTGGTGGATACCATGCAGTTTTTATGGACCGGCGAGTGGCCCAAAGAACGCGCGCCCTCCATTCGCAGCTTGCTGATTGATGGAAAAAAAGCGGAAGAAAGTATTTATCTGGAAGCGGGAAAAACTTACACCGCGCAGCTTGATGCCTTTCATCCTGACAACGAAGCCTTTACCGTGCGCTGGGAATTTTTACCGGAAAGCACCGACATTCGCGCCGGCGGCGATCCGGAAGCACGCCCGAAAGCGGTGGAAGGTTTGATTGTGAATGACGATGGTAAAGGAACGCTTGAATTCACAGCACCGGATGAAGGTGGGCCTTACCGTTTGTTTGTGTATGTGACGAATCGTTTTAATAGAGCGGCGGCGGCGAACGTGCCATTTTTTGTGCGGTGATTTTTTCTTAAGCGAATGTGGTGTCGGATTACGCTTGCGCTAATCCGACCTACCTGGCTACTTGTGACGCGTAGATCGGGTTAGCGGCGCAGCCGCGTAACCCGACACAACCATGTCAATTCAATAAAACAATCTACTCATTCCCCACCGCCTCCGGCAAATCAACCTCACTTCCCCAATCCTCGTCATAAAACCCCAACTCAACAAATTTACGAAAACTTGAATGCGGCCATAGCGCGGGGGTTTGTGTATAACCGTGTTTCACCGGATTGAAATGAATGTAATCCAGATGCTGGCGATAATCCCGTTCGTCGCGAATCAAATGCTCCCAAAAACGGTTTTGCCAAATGGGCAAGGGTTGTCCGTATGCTTTGGCGAAACCACTTTTTATTAACCGCCAGCGCGTGGAGAAATCGTCATCATTGATGGGCAGAGCCCAGATGCAATGGAGGTGGTCGGGCAGGATGACGGCAGCTTCGATATCGAAAGGATAATTGCGTTTTACACGCTTGAAGGTTTGGCGCAGCAAGGGGACAACATCGGGATGATTAAAGATGGGTTTGCGTTCGTAGGTGACTAGTGTGAAAAAATAACAGCCGCCTTTGTGCAGGGCTCTGCGGTATTGCATGGTTCAGTCCTTTGAGTTTTTGCTTATCCGGTGTTGGATGGATATTGCTAGAATTTGTGCGTGGTTGCAAGTTGGGCGTCGGATTACGCTTACGCTAATCCGACCTACGGGTTTATCTCCTGGTGCGGGGTTTCAATTACCGGGGTGTCGGATTACGCCGCCGAGCGGCTAATTCGACCTACTTCGCGCTCCGTAGGTCGGGTTAGCGTAAGCGTAACCCGACACCGCCTTTGCTCAGAAAGCCTCAATCAAAAAACTACTCCGCCACAACCTCCACCCAATAGCCTTTGGTCTTCGCGTGAATTTTTTCATCGTACATGGCGTTGGCTTGCCAGCTTGGTAAATAAAATTTACCCGCGTAAGACGCATTTAAAATGACGCGCACCGTCACACTGGTTTGATTGCGGTCGTTGTAGCGGTATGACCAATAATAATCCCGCCAGAGGCTGAAATAACTCAACACGCGATCATCGCGGATATCCATATAATCCAGGCCTTTCGGCAACTGCGCGCCCTCCAGGCGTTCGTTACGAATTTGCCAGCCGCTGGGCATGACCAGCGTGAGTGCAATATCTTCCACGCGATCAATCGGCAAGGTGACAAAGTCAGCCGTGACGGTCACTTCCGCAACAAAATCTGTGCCTTGTGCCAACGACTCAACCGACAGCGGTTGATTATCCATCGTCATAAAATCAACCGCGACGTTCAAGCCATACTGGCTCGCCGCCTCTTCCAGATTCGCGGGAATACCGCGATTACTCACCAGCACACGAATATTGTGATCATCATCATTGCGCACACTGAGCTGGCTTTGTTCCAACGGCTGGCGATAAAAAGCTTCTGTCGCCTGGATATTTTGCCAGGAGTTCGTCGTATTAATCGCAAAGCGCATATCATCGCCCGCACCGGAATGCTGTGCAAATTCACTCATGGCCAATAAAGCCCAGGCCAGGCTTTGAGTACTGTACCAATTGCCGCTGGATAATTCCGTCGCAACCGCTTCTGCTAATTGCCAGGTTGAATCTTCTTTCGCTTGATCGTTACGAATGCGGGTAATCAACAGGATACTGCGGTCGCGTAATTCTGATCCGTAGGTATAACCGGACACATCGTAATCCGGCACTTGATCGCCCGCGTTCGCCAGCACATCCGTTGCCGCATCTTTCAGCCCCATGTGTTGATAGGTTAATGACAACAACCGCATCGCGGT
>CAMPIG010000328.1 GCA_946886255.1 uncultured Cellvibrio sp.
GTGATCCATATCGCGCGACGGTTGGGCGCACTTGCTGTCACCGACCACCTTGGCCGGTACGCCTGCCACGGTGGTACGCGGTGGAACGCTCTTCAATACAACACTGCCAGCGCCGACCTTGGCGCATTCGCCGATGTCGATATTGCCCAGGATCTTGGCCCCGGCGCTGATCAACACGCCCTTGCGTACTTTGGGATGGCGATCGCCCCCTTCTTTTCCAGTGCCGCCCAAGGTCACCGATTGCATGATGGAGACATTATCTTCCACCACCGCCGTTTCGCCGATCACGATACCCGTGGCGTGATCAAACATGATGCCTTTACCGATCTTCGCGGCCGGGTGTATGTCCACGGCAAACACCGACGAGATGCGGTTTTGCAGGAACAGCGCGAGCGGGTTGCGCCCCTGTTGCCACAGCCAGTGGGCGATGCGATAAGCCTGCAAGGCATGAAAACCCTTGAAATAGAGCAGCGGCGTAACCAGCGAGCAGCAGGCTGAATCGCGCTCGTTTACCGCATACAAATCGGCGCGCACGGCTTCACCGATAGACGGATCATCATTCAAGGCCTGCTCGATCACTTCGCGCATCAACATGGCTGGCATGGCGGGACTGTCCAGCTTGTTAGCCAGGTGAAAGCTGAGCGCGGCTTCCAGGGTTTCATGATTGAGGATGGTGGAATAGAGGAAACTGGCCAAAACCGGTTCCGACTCTGCCTGCTTGCGGGTCTGATTGCGGATAGATTCCCAGAGCGCGTCGATGGGCTTTGCGGCGGAGGCAGCAGTAGCAGTCATGATGAGATCCTTTGAATGGGCCGGTTGAAGCGTCTGTGCATTATTGGGCCTTGAACCGGGGATTTCCAGTGCACAGGCCCATACGAGGGTTTCCCCTATTAAAACACCGCCAGCGGTGGTTCGTACAAGGCCGCCAGTTGCTCGCGCAACTCCAGGATATGTTCACCCCAGTAGCGCTCGGTATTGAACCAGGGGAAGTGGCGGGGAAAAGCCGGGTCATCCCAGCGGCGCGCGAGCCAGGCGCTGTAGTGCATGATACGTAAGGTGCGCAGCGCCTCGATCAGATTCAGTTCGGCCAGATCAAAATCACAAAATTCCCGATAGCCATCCAGAATTTCAGCCAACTGCAAACTCTGCTGCTCGCGTTCGCCGGACAGCAGCATCCACAGATCCTGCACTGCCGGCCCGTTGCGCGCATCATCAAAGTCCACGAAATGGGGCGCATCGTTGCGCCAGAGGATATTGCCGGGGTGGCAGTCGCCGTGCAGGCGAATCGGCGTGAAGCGGGTCTGGGCAAAGCGGTCTTCCAGGCGGCGGATCAGGTCCGCACCGAGGCTGCGATAGGATTCGCGCAGACTGGATGGAATAAAATCATGTTCCATCAGAAAGGTGTAACTGTCCCGTGCAAAGCTCTGGACATCCAGCATTGGTCGTTCGATGAAGGGCCGCGCCCGACCCAAAGCGTGGATACGTCCCAGCACGCGGCCCAGGGACAACAGTTGGTCATAGTCATCCAGGTTGGGAGCATGGCCGCCTTGGCGAGGGTAAAGCGCAAACCGGAAGCTGGTGTCCTGACGGGTGAATGTCCGCAGGGTATGGCCGCCCGCATCGGCCGTTGGTGGCACGACAGAGATTTCCAACTCGTGCAAGGCCTGGGTAAAAGTATGCTCCTCCAGAATCTGTGCATCGCTCCAGCGCTGTGGGCGGTAGAACTTGGCGATCAGGGGCGCACCATCTTCAACACCGACCTGGTAGACGCGGTTTTCGTAACTGTTTAATGCCAGGACACGGGCGTCGCTCAGGTAGCCGCAGCTTTCTACGGCATCCAGCACCAGGTCGGGGCTGAGTGCTTCGTATGGATGGGCTGTGGGCTCGTTCATGGAAGTTGACCTTTTATGCATGGAAGTTCACGGACAAATATTCTACGCTGAGCCATAGCCCAACGCGGTCGGACAGTGTGCCTCACCGGCCAGTGGAGCGGAACCTTTAATAGGGTTAAATAATGCAGGTAAATTTCGTCAGGGACAGTTGCTGGCGGAGATAATCGATAACAGAAGGAATTCAGCGTGATTCACACCTTTGCATCAAGTCTCAATGTGTTTGGCCGTTTATCCTTTGTGCTGTTGTTAATGGGTTTGGCGGGTTGTGGTGGTGGGGGTGGTTCTTCCTTGCTCGATGACCGAACCGGCAATTTCAACAATAACAACAATACGGCATGGCAACCGGGAGTCTTTAAATCCGCCAGTGACTTTAAGAATCGCTGCGATGCGCCGCGCTCCGGCACCGATCCCTATACCGGCAATAATTACCCCGACCGCTCCGGTAAAACGCTCGATGAAAACAACTGGCTGCGCTCCTGGAGTAATGAAACCTATCTCTGGTACGACGAGATTGTTGATGTTGATCCGGCTGGATTCGACGACCCGACCTTATATTTCGAATTACTCAAAACCTATGGCCTGACCCCCTCGGGCGCGCCCAAAGATCAGTTCCACTTCACCTACGACACGGCTGAATGGAATGCCTTGTCCGGTTCCGGGGTGTCGGCTGGCTATGGGGTAACCTGGGCTGTTATCAATGCCGTACCGCCGCGGGAAATTCGCGTGGCCTACACAGAACCCAATACTCCCGCGACCGCAGAAGGCGTGGACCTGGCGCGCGGTGCACTGGTGTTGGAAGTGAACGGTGTGAATGCCGTGGAGGACAATACCGGGGCGGGGATTGATACCTTGAACGATGGTCTTTTTCCTTCTGATACGGGGCAAACTGCCACTCTGGTTGTCCGGGATATCGGCTCCGATGAAGCGCGCACCGTCACCCTGACATCAACCTCTATCACCTCTACGCCGGTGCAATATGTCAAAACCCTTGAAAGCGAATCTGGCGAGCAGGTGGGTTATTTGTTATTCAATGATCACATTGCTACCTCGGAGGAGCTGCTGATCGACGCCATTGATCAACTCAGTTCGGCCGGCGCCACGCAACTGGTACTGGATCTGCGTTACAACGGTGGTGGTTTGCTCGCTATCGCCAGCCAACTGGCTTTTATGATTGCCGGGGATGCGCCCACAACAGACCAAGCGTTCTACAACATCAGCTTTAATGACAAACATCCTGATCGCGACCCTGTCACCGGCCAAAATCTGACACCTATTCCGTTTTATGATCGGACGTTGGGCTTCTCGACCGCCAGCGGTCAACCCTTGCCCAGCCTCAATCTGACGCGGGTATATGTCCTGACTGGCTCCAATACCTGTTCTGCCAGTGAGGCCGTTATCAATGGCCTGCGCGGTGTGGGTGTGGAGGTGATCCAGATAGGTACTTCGACCTGCGGCAAACCCTACGGCTTCTATCCCACCGACAATTGCGGTACCACCTACTTTACGGTGCAATTCAAAGGCGATAACGCCAAAGGGTTTGGTGAATATTCCGATGGCTTCACCCCGGGCAGCAATCCGGCCGACGCCGCCAGTTTGCCTGGCTGTATGGTGGCGGACGATTACCTGCATGCACTGGGGGATCCGGCGGAGGCGCGCCTGGCAGCAGCAATGACGTATCACGAGACGGGCGAGTGTCCGACGGTGAGCGGTATGGGTTTGCAAAAGGGCATGCAAAAACAGGCAGTGCCAGTGGCCGAGGGCTACGTGTATAAGCCGGCAGCGCTGCAAAACACCATCCTGTTGCCTCCGGATGCCGGAGCCGCGCCATGAGTTGGGG
Source organism: uncultured Cellvibrio sp. (assembly GCA_946886255.1). Next base: position 3,730 of record CAMPIG010000328.1, read on the forward strand.
CGAGAGCAATATCGGCAGGCTGCTCCCGGCAGTCTTGCTAACCGCCTGTGCCACAGCCGATAGCGATCCCCGTGCTGACCGGCCTGCGCGCCTTGCTGATCCCTCACCTGCTACCTGCGAGCAGGTTCAGCACGTGGTTGAGAAAGCCCTGGGCATGCCGGTGATATTGGCCGACGATGTATTCAGTTCCAGCAGCCGTCTGATAATCGAACGCAAGCAACATCGCCACCTGGAACAGGGATTGGTAATGGGAACTGACCTGTCCGGACCGGGGGAGCAATTTGTCCTGGTGCGCAACGGTGATGTTTGTTTGTTAGTGCGCGCCGCCGACCAGAGTCGCTGGCCCCTTACTGTGGATTGTGTGGTGGAATAAGCGTTGAAAATCGCCCTATTGCCGCCAAAAATCAATAATTGTGGCGATGCCGAATGTAAATTTTTGTGGAGCAGGGCTCATTGGCTGTGTCGGGACTTTCATCCTGGCCGGATAGAGGCTATAAGGAGATAGAAGCTAAAGGAGCCGAAATAAAGGAGCCAGAACTACAGGAGTTGGGATTTATTAAGGAAATAGAGCCTGACGACATGTTCGTCTAATCAGCGAGAGCCCTATGATCACGATCGCGTTCTACAACCTCAAAGGTGGCGTGGGTAAAACCACAACCGCCGTAAACATGGCCTACATGGCCGCAGCGGCCGGGAAAAATACGGTGTTGTGGGATCTGGATCCGCAAGCTGCTGCGACCTGGTTGTGTCAGCAAGAGAATGCCAAATCCCGGGCCATCAAAGTCTTCAGCAAGGGTAAAGCGGTCGCCGATCTGGAGGTGGCTACGCCCTTTCCCGGTTTGAGCGTGATTCCGGCGGATCTCAGCCTGCGCAAGATGGAAAAAGAATTTGAGGGTCAGAGCGGCAACCGCTGGCTAAAGAACCTCATCAAACCTCTTGCTGATAAGAATGACATCCTGATCTACGACTGCGCCCCCTCGCTCTCGCCCGCCATGGAACAGCTGTTGAGCGATGTGGACATTGTGCTGATTCCCATGATTCCCAGCCCTCTCTCGATTCGTGCCATGGAGCAGGTCATTGCATTCTTTGGCGAAAAGAAAAACAGTCCGCAAAAGATCCTGGGTTTTTTTAACCAGGTCGATATGCGCCGCAACCTGCACCGCCAGGCGGTGGAAAACCTTAAACAGATGCCGGTACCTATGCTTAAAAGCTGGATTCCCATGAATTCGGCGGTAGAACAAATGGCGCTGCGGCAGGCACCGCTGACCAGTTACGCCAGCCACGGCCGCGCCGCTCTGGCTTATCAGGAGATGTGGAAGGAGTTGGCCCGGTTATTACGGAAAACTGAGCGGGAAGCCAGCGTCGCCTCGTAAATCCCATGCCGATTTTGGCTGATTAGCATTTTCAAACGTTTACGCCGTCTCACGGGTGTTCTCCGGTTTGATGTCCGGGGTTCGCGCCACCGCCCAGACATGTACCTCCCTGGCTCCTTGTTGAATAAATAACCGGCTCAGTTCGCGCGTGGTGGCAGTGGTCGTCATCACATCGTCCAGCAGTGCAATACGTCGTCCATCAATTGCCGCCCGCCCGGTCGCCGTCATACAAAATACCTGCCGTAAATTCTCCTGCCGCTTTGCGCGGCTCAAGCCTTTTTGTGATGGGGTCTGTCGCGTGCGTCGGCAAAGACGGGATTGCAGCGGAATGTCTAATTGGCTGGACAGTTGCCGGCCGAGCAACTCGGTTTGGTTGAAGCCGCGCAACCAGCGACGCGTCCAGTGCAAAGGCACGGGGATGATC
>CAMPIG010000329.1 GCA_946886255.1 uncultured Cellvibrio sp.
CATGTTATTCCCGATCTTCATTTAGCCACAAGAATCTACATCTTGTGCCGTTTGATTAATATAAGACTGGTGCACAGGAAGCTGTAACGCATTGGGACGAATTGCGCGTACTTTATCGATAACTTGCTCAAGCGGCATGCCCCGCTCTAGCAGGATTTGCGCTGCCACCAAGCCCGTGCGGCCGGAGCCTCCTTTGCAATGAATGGCCAAGGTTTTTCCGGCGTCCAGTAACTCATGAATCGCTCTTTTGGCCGTAGCCCAAGCATTTTGAAAATCATTTTCCGGCGCATGGTCGTCCTCAATCGGCAAATGAAACCATAGTAAACCCAGGCTTTTACACTGCTGCGACAAATCTGCAACATCATTGCGTTGCATTTCCTCAAGTGGCATCAAGGTTAGAATCGCTTGGGCACCTGCCGCCGCCAGTTGCTTGAGGGAAGTGGTTACATCAATACCTTTGGTGCCGGGACAAGGGGTAAAAATAATCTGTCCCGGCGTGCCATCAGCAGAAGCATCTTCAAGAACCAGGATTGAGAAAGGGTGAGTTAAAGACATATGTTTTCCTTCAAATTGAAGCTTTAGTAAACCAATGTTGATGGCGATTACAAAACGCCACCAGCGATAACATCACTGGCACTTCAACCAGCACACCAACAACAGTGGCCAGTGCGGCACCAGAGTGCAAACCAAATAATGAAATAGCTACGGCTACCGCCAATTCAAAAAAGTTTGACGTGCCAATCATGCAAACCGGCGCAGCAACGTTATAGGGTAGCTTAATCGCACGGGCGGCAATAAAACTGATCGCAAAGATCCCGTAGGTTTGAATCAATAAAGGAATGGCAATAAGCAGGATGGCCTGCGGTTTCGCCAATATAGTTTGCGCCTGAAACCCAAACAACAAAACCACGGTCGACAACAAGCCCAAGACCGACCAAGGCTTACAGGCCGCCAAAAAGCTACTGATATGTTGCGTGTTATTTTTGACGGCGCGCTGCTCCAGCCAATGCCGCGTCACCACACCGGCAACCAACGGCAGGACCACATACAGCACCACAGAAATCAACAGCGTCATCCAGGGAACATGGATATCACTGACGCCGAGTAAAAAGGCGCAAATCGGCGCAAAAGCAAATACCATAATAATATCGTTAACCGAGACCTGGACCAGCGTGTAATTCGGATCGCCTTTGGTTAGCTGGCTCCAGACAAAGACCATCGCGGTACAAGGTGCGACGCCGAGCAAGATCATGCCGGCTATATATTCCTGCGCAGTGTGCGGATCGACCCAATCGACAAAGAGGATCTTGAAAAACAACCAACCCAAAGCCGCCATGGTGAAAGGTTTAATCAACCAATTCACTACCAACGTTAACATTAACCCTTGGGGACGCTGACCAATATTTTTAATTGCACTGAAATCAATCTGCACCATCATCGGATAGATCATTACCCAAATGAGTACCGCAACAACCACATTAACATGCGCAAATTCCAGAGCAGCAATGTGAGCAAACACCGCCGGAATAAAGTTACCCAGGCTCACACCAATAACAATGGCTAATGCCACCCAGAGAGACAAATATCGCTCAGATAAACCCATTGGGATGCCCGTAAAAATCAAATAGAAGATTGATTCACCCGCTGGCTCACTGCTTCAGCGGATTCAACGCGCTCAGAGTAACGATCTACCAGATAATCACTGCGATCACGCAACAACAAGGTAAATTTCACCAGTTCCTCCATCACATCTACCAAGCGGTCATAATAGGATGAAGGCTTCATACGGTTTTCATTGTCAAATTCCTGAAACGCTTTTGGAAGGGAAGATTGATTGGGGATGGTAAACATGCGCATCCAGCGACCCAATACACGCAATTGATTCACCACATTAAATGACTGCGAGCCACCACAAACCTGCATTACTGCCAGTGTTTTTCCTTGTGTGGGACGAACCGCTCCCATCGCTAACGGAATCCAATCAATTTGCGCTTTAAACACCGCGCTCATGGAACCGTGTCGCTCCGGCGAGCACCACACTTGCCCTTCAGACCACAACACCAGCTCACGTAATTCCTGCACCTTGGGATGGGTATCTGCTACATCATCAGGCAGAGGTAGCCCGGATGGATTAAATACCCGTGTTTCTGCACCAAAATGCTGTAGCAAGCGCTCGGCCTCTTCAACCAGCAAGCGACTGAACGAGCGAGGTCGGGTTGAACCGTAGAGCAATAAGATGCGTGGTTTATGGGTTGAAGCGGCCCTCGGAATTAATTGATCTTGCGTGGGTATATCCAGTAAGTCGAGATCAATATTAGGAAGAAAAATATCCATCGTAATTGCTCTTATGATAGTGAGTCCGAGTGACGAGACAAGGTAAAAACAGGCGGTCAATACCGATGCATCAGCAACAACGTTGCGGGCGATCATGCATGGCATGTAAACGTTGAACGTTATCGCCCAGCCATTCAGCATGCGCTTCGCGCATCAACTTTAGGGTCTTTTTGGCCCAAGCAGGCAGATCTGGGTGCAAACGATAATAAACCCACTGCCCTTGTCGACGATCGGCCAGAAAACCGCAACTACGCAGTTGCGCCAAGTGCCGGGAAATCTTCGGTTGGGTTTCGTCTAGCGCGCAGGTGAGTTCGCACACGCATAACTCTTTTTCACCCGCAACTAACAAAGCGATGCGCGCGCGCGTTTCATCGGAGAGACATTTGCCGAATTGATCGGGAGAAAAAGGGTTCATAGATTTACCGTTTGGTTTTTATCAGGACAAACAATTTGATACGCTCATGTATAGCTTGCAATGTCTGCTCAAATACTTTGCTATCGTCACTTAATGCAGGATCTTCAAAATGACGGCTGCGGCATGCCTCAATAAGGCCTCAGCCATCCGGGAGCGAGCTGAGTTACCGGTACAGACAAACAGTACTTTCGTCGTATATGGCACGAATAGGCCTCCTAAATATATGGATATCCGCATATTCAGATACTAGAATATCCATCGACAGACCTCATTTCAACCCTATTGTTAAATTCAATTAACAGCAAAGTCCTTCAAAGACGGTCAATAGCATGTCGCAACTACCCGTAAAAGAAACCTCATTCCCGTTAGAGTCGAACGGAGATACCAGGACGGGCCTTGGTATTACATTGATCATCAGCTGGGGCAACCTGTATTACAGTATCGCTATCCTGGCTCAACCGTTGCGCACTGCATTAGATCGCGAGCACAGTCTTTGTGCCAACTACACATTGGCTTGAGTCGAGCATCGGGTGGAGAGAAACATTGTTGATTTACGCTGCGTTGCATTGCAAGTCGTCGGCAGATTGATCGAGTGGCGGTTTGGGCGGCAATTCACTGCCGTAACCGTTGGACTGCTATCCCTCGTCATTCTGCTTATAGCTATGCTGTTACTGAATTTGATGCAGAGGTGGTGGGGAATCGAATTATTATTTGTTGCCTTGTACGGCTGCACCAATGGTGGAATAACAATTGCGCGCGGCGCTATAGCGGCTGAATTATTCGGTTCAGCTCATTTGGGCGAAACACTGGGGCAACTCGCGCGGCCGGTTTTATTGCATTGGCACTGACACCCGCAGGTTTTGCAGGATTATTAAAAGTGGGGACACATTTTCAATGGCATTATGGATGCTAGTGCCAATAGCGGGTTTATCGTTATGAGTTACTGGCGGGTGCTACACTTGCTTGGTCAAATAAGGCTGCAACAACATCAGGCACAAACGGACGATCACGTTCATTGAGTGAAATACCCGTAATACGTGCCTTCAGACACAACTTGTTATTTGAAGGTCGTCATGTCGTGCATCCGATAAAGCGGTCTGATAGAAGGCGGAATAATATCAACGCTTAAAGAATCGCGCACCCAGAATTAACATGCACGGCGTCAGCAGAAGTGTGAGCAAGGTCGCAAAGGTGAGACCACCAGCAATGGCGCTTGAAAGTTGGGTCCACCATTGTGTTGACGGAGCGCCCATCCCCAGGCTGGGCTCAAGCAAATTCACATTAATACCCAATACCATGGGCATTAACCCGAGAATCGTCGTTACGGCGGTGAGCAGCACAGGGCGCAACCTCAGGCAGCCGGTTTCGAGTGCCGCGTCATACGGAGTCATTCCGTCGCGACGCAAAATATTGTAGGTGTCGATCAAAATAATATTGTTGTTGACCACAATCCCCGCCAGGGCGATAACCCCCATACCTACCATCACCACACCAAAGGATTGACCGTTTACCAACAAGCCCAGCAATACACCAGCGGTTGAAAAAACGATAGCGGAAAGCACCAGCGCCGTCTGATAGATGCTGTTAAATTGGACGATCAAAATCAACGCCATCAGGAAGATGGCGATTAAAAAAGCGGACATTAAAAATTGTGCGGCTTCACGTTGATCAGCGTCTTCACCGTCAATCCTTATCTCCACACCATCCGGCAATTGATCGTAGTGCTCGCGCAATTGATCCATCAATGTATCCAGTCGCGCATCCGGGGCAATGTCCGCCTGGATAGTGGTAGTGCGCATACTGTCGACGCGCCGTACGGTACCGGTTTTTTGTGCAGGGAGCAGATCCACAAAATACGGCAAAGCCACTTGTCCGCGCGAGGTGTTCACCGTTAGCCGCGACAATTGATCAATGGAACGCCAGTCACCCGGCAGGCGCACCCGAATATCCACTTCATCAGTTGCATCTTCCGGGCGGTAAGTGGCGAGCAATAAACCATTGGTAACCAATTGCACTGCATTGCCAACGGTGAGCACATCAGCCCCGAGACGCGCCGCTGCTTCGCGATCAACTTCAACACGCCATTCAATCCCGGGCAAGGTACGGTCGTCTTCAATATCGACAAAGCCACCGATTTCCTCCATCAGGCTACGCACCTTCGTCACACCTTCCTCCATTAGGACAGGATCAGTTGCACTCACGCGTAATTGGACGGGCTTGCCCTGCCCCGGCCCCTGTTCCTGTTCGCGAAACTCCAGCACGATGCCGGGAATATCATCGACGGCTTCGTACATTGCATCAGTAATTTCTTTTGCGCGCCGTCGCTCATGCCAATCAACCAATTGAAATTGCAAAACCCCAATAACATCAGTTCCCATTTGTTCATCCGGCATGGCGAAGCTGCGCGCGTAAACCGCTTCAACTTCGGAATAATTTTCAAGGCGTTCTTCAATACGCTTTAACACCCGGTCTTTTTCATAAATAGACAGATCGCCACGCGCCCGCACATGGAGCTGAACCGTTTCCGGTTCGATATCCGGAAAAAATTCCACACCATGATTAAACTGCGTATAAAACACATAAATAAACGCAATAAGCCCCAGGGTGCCGAGAAAGGTATAACCGGGAAAGCGCAATAAAGTGCCCAAAGCGTGCCGGTATTTTTCCATAAATTTTCCATTTACCGGTTCTTCCTGCGCGGGCTTTTTGGTGCTCACAGCCCCCATGGTCGGTAAAAAAATCAAGGCCATCAACAGCGACGCCAGCAAACACA
>CAMPIG010000330.1 GCA_946886255.1 uncultured Cellvibrio sp.
TGCCCGCGCCCACGCTTTCGGGTAACCTTTTGCACAATAGATTATATTATATTACTAATTAAACTCACTGTTTTTGACTCAGCCTTAGCCTTGATAGCAGTAACGCAGCATGCAGCTGCGCTGATCCTTATAGGCTCTTGAGTGGTAATTGATGTCTGACAATAACAAGATCAAAAAACCCCTTCGCTCGGCGCAATGGTTCGGCCAGAGAGATAAGAATGGTTTTATGTACCGCAGTTGGATGCGCAATCAGGGCATTCCCGAACATCATTTCCAGGGCAGGCCCATCATTGGTATCTGCAACACCTGGTCGGAACTGACTCCCTGCAATGCCCATTTTCGTGAACTGGCCGACCGTGTACGGCGCGGTGTACTGGAAGCAGGCGGTGTACCGGTAGAGTTCCCGGTATTTTCCAACGGTGAATCCAACCTACGCCCGACCGCCATGTTGACCCGTAATCTGGCCTCCATGGATGTTGAAGAATCGATTCGCGGCAACCCCATTGATGGTGTTGTGCTGCTGGTGGGTTGTGACAAGACTACCCCGGCACTATTGATGGGTGCCGCCAGCTGTGACTTGCCGACGATCGTAGTCAGCGGCGGCCCCATGCTCAACGGTAAACACAAAGGGATGGATGTAGGGTCTGGGACCCACGTCTGGCGAATGAGTGAAGAGTACAAGGCTGGGCTCATCTCGTTACAGGAATTTATGGATGCGGAAGCGGACATGTCGCGCTCCGCCGGCACCTGTAACACTATGGGTACCGCCTCAACCATGGCCTGCATGGTGGAAGCCATGGGCGCTTCCCTGCCACAGAATGCCGCCATTCCGGCGGTCGACGCGCGACGCAATGCATTGGCCTTTGCCTCCGGTATGCGCATTGTGGAGATGGTGGAGGAAGACCTGAAACTATCGCAATTGCTGACCCGCGACGCCTTTATCAATGCCATTCGAGTCAATGCAGCCATCGGCGGCTCGACTAACGCGGTGATCCATTTGAAAGCCATCGCACAGCGAGTCGGGGTTGAGTTGACGCTGGACGACTGGCAAACCTATGGACAAGACGTGCCGACCCTGGTCAATCTGCAACCGTCAGGTCGCTATTTGATGGAAGAGTTTTATTATGCCGGCGGGCTGCCGGTAGTGCTGCGCCGCTTGGGCGAGGCGGATTTGTTACATAAGTCTGCACACACGGCGAACGGTAAAAGCTTGTGGGACAACAATCGCGACGCACCCTGTTACAACGATGAGGTGATTCGTCCGTTGAACAACCCCTTATGTGCAAGCGGAGGCATCTGTATTTTGCGCGGCAACCTGGCACCACGCGGCGCAGTACTTAAGCCTTCTGCCGCAACGCCAGCATTGATGAATCATCAGGGCCGCGCAGTGGTATTCGAAAATTTTGAGCACTATAAAGAGCGCATCATGGACCCGGATCTGGAGGTAGATGCCTCCTCTGTGATGGTGTTGAAGAACTGCGGACCAAAGGGTTACCCCGGCATGGCGGAAGTGGGCAACATGGGTTTGCCGCCGAAGCTGCTGAAACAAGGTGTAACGGATATGGTGCGCATCTCCGACGCGCGCATGAGCGGCACCGCATTCGGTACCGTGGTGTTGCATGTGGCTCCGGAAGCCATGGAGCTGGGACCCCTGGCGGTGGTACAGGATGGCGATATGATTCATCTTGATGCGCACAGCGGACTGCTCGAGCTGGCAATTAGCCATGAAGAATTACAGGCACGCATCGCGCAATTGCGTGTCACGCGCAAACCGGTACAACCTGGCGGTTATCTACAGTTGTATATTGACCATGTGATGCAGGCCGATGAGGGCTGCGACTTTGATTTCCTGGTGGGCTGTCGGGGTGCTGAAGTACCCGCGCATTCTCACTGACACAATCAAACCCATTAACAACAGCATGCCCAAAACAACATAAGAGCCGTCGATGAATCTCAGTAACCAGTACCCCAGTTTACGCGGGAAGATCGTATTGATTACCGGCGGCGCCTCCGGCATTGGGGCTAACTTGGTGGAAGCGTTTTGTCGCCAACATGCACGCGTAGCGTTTATCGATATCCGCAACGAGGATGCAGAAAAATTAGTGGCATCGCTCAGTGATATTCCCGGCTGCACAGCGCCGGTGTATTACCACTGCAATTTATTGAATATTCCGCGCGTCCAGGAAACGATTGCCAGGGTGCGCAAGGAATTAGGGCTGGTGAGCGTGCTGATTAACAACGCCGCCAACGATGCGCGTCACGATTGTCGCAAGGTTACTGTGGCCTATTGGGATGAGCGTCTGGCGGTGAATTTGCGCCACCATTTTTTTGCGGCGCAAGCGGTTTACTGGCATATGAAAGAATTGGGCGGCGGCTCGATTATCAATCTGGGCTCCATGAGCTGGTACGCCACCCAGGGCGGCATGCCCGGCTACACCAGTTCGAAAGCCGCAATTGAAGGTTTGACACGCGGCCTGGCACGGGACATGGGCAGCGACAATATTCGCGTAAATACCCTGGTACCCGGCTGGGTAATGACTGAACGACAACTGGCGATGTTGATGAACGAAAAAAGTGCGCAGACGATCCTCGATAACCAATGCATGAAAAAAAATGTGATGCCGGAGGATATCAGTGCAATGGCGTTGTTTCTCGCGTCGGATGACAGCCGAGTGTGTACCGCCCAACACTTTATTGTCGACGGTGGCTGGATCTAATCTAACTCGACCCGTAGGTCGGATTAGCGCAGCGTAATCCGACAAAAAGGCCAACACAGTGCAGGAAATACGTTTTAACAATTCAACAGACACGAGAGCCAATAAAAATGCCGGGGTATTATTGACAATTGCATCCGGAAATTGTCGGATTACGCTGTGCTAATCCGACCTACAAAAGCGATTAATGTAATACGTGAACATCCAATAATTTCATTCGTCACGAGGAAGCAACAATGAAAAGATTTTTACGCTCGCTCTACACCACCGCGCTGGCATCTACCCTGATGATCGCCGGTACCGCGTCTGCATTAACTGTCGGGTTTTCCCAGGTCGGTTCTGAAAGTGGCTGGCGTACCAGCTTTTCTGAGTCCGTAAAAGCCGAAGCCGAGAAGCGTGACATCACGCTGAAATTTTCCGATGCGCAACAAAAACAGGAAAACCAGATTAAAGCTGTACGCAGTTTTATTGCTCAGGGTGTCGATGCCATCATCATCGCGCCGGTGGTAGAAACAGGCTGGCAGCCGATCCTGATGGAAGCTAAACGCGCGCGGATCCCCGTGGTGATCGTTGATCGCAACGTGGCCGTCAATAGTGATTCGCTCTACCTCACCCGCATTGCGCCCGACTTCGAACTGGAAGGTGAAAAAGCCGCAAACTGGCTGATGGAAAAAACCGAAGGCAAGTGCAATATTCTTGAATTGCAAGGCACCGTTGGTTCCAGCGCTGCTATCGGGCGGATGAAAGGGTTTAACAAAGTTCTGGCACAACACCCGGATGCCAAAATTGTGCGCAGTCAAACGGCTGAATTCACCCGCGCCAAAGGCAAGGAAGTGATGGAAAGCTTGTTGAAAGCCGAAGGCGGCGGAAAAAATATCTGCGCGCTGTGGTCGCACAACGATGAAATGGCACTGGGTGCGATTCAAGCGATTAAAGAAGCAGGTTTGCAGCCAGGCAAGGATATCTTCGTGGTATCCGTGGACGCTGTTGATGATGCGCTTAAAGCTATCGTCGACGGTACCATCAACGTGTCTGTGGAACTCAGCCCGCACCTCGGTGGCCCGGCCTTTGACGTGATCGAACAATACCGCAACGGTAAAAAAGATTTTGAAAAGTGGATTCGCATGGGCGGTAAAGTCTTCACCGCCGAAAACGCTGCCGATGAATTAGCCCAACGCCAATAACCGTAGGTCGGATTAGGCGTGCAACGCCGTAATCCGACACTGTGTGAACGAATAATTTTCCCGTCGGATTACGCTGCGCTAATCCGGCCTACTGCGATGATTGATTTATGTCTAACGCTACTGCTGTTCTCCAGTTACAGGGAATCCATAAAAAATTTCCCGGCGTTCACGCACTGAAGGGTGTGGATTTTACTTTGCGCGCTGGCGAGATCCACGCCCTGCTCGGGGAAAACGGTGCGGGTAAATCCACACTGATTAAAGTGATGACCGGTGTGTATACTCGTGACGGTGGTGACATTCTGCTGGACGGAAACCCTATTTTTCCCGGTAACACCGGCGACGCCCAGGCGTTGGGCATCAGCACCGTCTACCAGGAAGTTAACCTACTGCCCAACCTCAGCGTTGCACACAATATTTACCTTGGTCGCGAGCCGAAACGCTGGGGTTTGATTGATTGGAAAACCATCAATCAAAAATCCCACGCATTGTTGAAAGATTACGATCTGGACATTGACGTTACACAACCGCTGTCCAGTTACTCGATTGCCGTGCAGCAGTTGATAGCCATCGCGCGCGGTGTCGACATGTCAGCCAAGGTGTTGATCCTTGATGAACCCACGGCCAGCCTGGATGCGGACGAAGTGCAATCCCTGTTTCGCATCATGCGCAGCTTGAAAGAGCGCGGCATCGGCATTGTGTTTGTTACTCATTTTCTTGATCAGGTTTACGCGGTATGTGATCGCATTACTATCTTGCGTAATGCGGAACTGGTCGGGGAATTTGATGCAGCCACACTGACACGCCCCGAATTGGTGGGGCACATGTTGGGCAAAGAACTGGCGGCGCTGGAAGATCGTTTGCATCAAACAATCGGCGAGCAACAGGCACCACCGGCGTTAACACTGACGCAGGTCGGGAAGTCCGGGTCGCTGGAACCCATTGATTTGCAGGTCGCACAAGGTGAAGTGGTCGGGCTGGCAGGCTTGCTCGGTTCGGGTCGTACAGAATTGTGTCGATTAATTTTTGGTGTTGATAAAAAGCAAACCGGCACCGTTATTTTTCACGGCAAGGAAATCAATCTGTCGTCCACCAAAGAAGCCATCGACCTTGGGATGGGTTTGTGCCCGGAAGATCGTAAGCACGATGGCATCCTCGGGCCACTGTCGATCCGTGAAAATATTATCCTGGCGCAACAAATCAAGCAGGGGTGGTGGCGATTTATTCCACGCAAACAACAAAATGCAATTGCGGAAAAGTATGTGAAGGATATCAATATCGCCACTTCTGATATTGAAAAACCCATCGAGCAACTCAGCGGCGGCAATCAACAGAAAGTGATCCTGGCGCGCTGGCTTGCATCCAACCCCAGCCTGTTAATTCTCGATGAACCCACGCGGGGTATCGACATTGGTGCCCACGCCGAGATTATTAAATTAATCCGGCAATTATGCGAGCAGGGACTGTCATTGATCGTCGCTTCTTCGGAACTGGAAGAACTGGTGGCCTTCAGCGATAAAGTGGTTGTGCTGCGCGATCACAAAAAGGTGGCCGAGTTAACCGGCAATGATATTCAACCCAATACCATCATGCGCGCGATTGCATCCGCATAACTTTCAGCCGAGA
>CAMPIG010000331.1 GCA_946886255.1 uncultured Cellvibrio sp.
TTCATCAGATGACATCTCATTTGATTATTTTTCTTTCCCTGAAATTCAGTGAGCATTTTTACATCAGGTGGCACAGCAAATGTTCCGAAGCCTTCTGCGAGACCATCACCGCTGTGCCATCTGGTAATACGTCGTTTTTAATAGAATAAAAACGTTTATCTATTAATGAGGAGCGGGCAGACTCTTCATTCCCTCATACACCAGTCTTGCTATTGCTTCGGCACCTTCCGGTTGAAAATGTGTGTTGTCATTCAAACCATCGGGGTATGCCGGGAACGCACCTTTCGGCAAATTCATGAAATAGGTTTTGCTCACGAAGTCCTGGCCTTTGTCGGTAAAAAAATCTCGCGATAGTTGGCCGAGATCAATCAACAAAACATCCATCTCCTGAGCCACCTCTTTCATAGCAGCGGGGTACTCGCCGTGGGAGTTGCCCAACTGGCCATCTTCCCAGGGATAGTTGCGATTAACCGGTGTTAATAAAATGGGTAACGCTTTTTTCGCGCGGGTCTGTTGAATGAACAGGCGCAGGTATTGTTTGTAGCCAGTGATGTTGACGTAGCGTTCGTGCTTTTCCACCGCAGCGTCATTGTGGCCGAATTGAATAAACACCAGATCTTGCGGCTGCAGTGCGCGATAGATTTCATCCCAACGGCCTTCTTCAAAGAAGGTGCGTGTGCTACGGCCGCCTTTGGCTTTGTTGATGACCTCGGCTTGATCGGTGTGAATTAAGTGGCGCACAGCAGTCAACCGGTCACCGCTGACGAAGGGTTGAAATTTTTGGCCCCAACCGGTCACAGGATGGCGGTGAGTCCAGTAATCCTCGTTAAGGGTGTGATCCGCTACCGTGGAGTCGGCGGCGAGGTAGATGTTGGTCACGTCGCGCGTCGATTCTGTATGCAGGGACGCACAAGCAGCCAATAGAAGTATCGCTACCAGTGCGAGGCCAATATGAAATTTTTTGTACATCATCTTTCTCTCTTTTTTATTGCTTGCTTTTATATGCGGTGGCTATCCATGGATGATTAAAAAGTTCCGCGCTGGATGAACGGCACCCGTGCATAGAGTTTCCGTTCACCGCCACGCGGATCAAAAGCCAGCGCTGACTTTTCGTTAAATACCAGGGTTTCGCGTTTTTCAAGAGTGTAGGGTTTCCAGTTCGGAATACCTTTGTGGCTGGGATTGCCGGTGCGGGCGAAAGCGAGTAGTGCATCGCTCATCTGGTCCGCCACGGCTTGTGCCGATGGGGATATGCCAGTACGCGATCCGGCTTGGGCGATGTTGTCGAACACCAGCGGGATATCCAGCGTATGAAAGGCACCGAATTTTCCGCCATCGAGTGGTGAACCCCAATCGAGTTGGTAAACGTAAGCCGGTGCGCCCTGACGCGCGCGTTCTTCTGCCTGAATAATGGCGCCGCGCCAGGAACGCCCGGCAGTGGTTGCGGCAAAGAAAACATCCGAGGGTGAATATTTTGGGTACAAGCGGCGATACTCGGCGATCACCACCTCTGCATTCAGATCAACATATTGTTGTTCAATTAATTTTTGTGGCAGCTGTTCCCAGCTGAGTTTGAAATTGTCTGGATCGCCACCAAGGAACGCGCGGGTTTCATCTTTGGTGTTGCCGATAACCAGTGGAATATGACGCGACTGCTCTGGCGCACCAGGATAGAAGGGATGACGTAACAGCACCTTGTTGTCCAGCACCGGGCCGAAGTAGAGGCGATTATTTTCTACCCGTGAGGGATCTTTTGCTTGTGTGGCCTCGAGTAATTTTTCTACGGGCAGGGATTGTATTGCAGCAATTTTTTCGCGCGGTAATTTCAGCGCGTTCAGAAACAGTTCAGCGCGCTGCGTTGCTGCACGGGGCCCGGCAGCCGTCACCTGCTGACCACTCATGGTAAACGCACGGTGAAATAAATCTTTGGCGGCCGGCATGGCCATCAAGGTAATAATTTTTGCACCACCACCGGACTGTCCAAACACCGTGACGTTATCCGGGTCGCCACCAAATTCCTGGGCGTGCTGTTTTACCCATTGCAATGCTTGCACAAGATCGAGCTGCCCGACATTGCCCGAGCGGGCAAATTCTTTCCCGCCGAGCTGCGCGAGGTAAAGATAACCAAATGCATTCAGCCGATGATTGACGGTGATCACTACCACATCACCGCGCAGGCACAAATTGATACCATCGTATTGTGGATCAGCACCGGAGCCATTGTTGTACCCACCGCCGTGGATATAAAACAGAATCGGTCGTCGTGCCCCATCGCGCAGACCCGGCGTCCAGACATTTAAATACAGGCAGTCTTCACTGATGGGCTCACGTGTGTTGCGTTGCGGCGCCGCCGGACCGAAATAAAATGCATCGCGCGTGCCCGTCCACTTTTCTTCCTGCACGGCGGGCATAAAACGCCGCGTGCGGGTATCTGCACCGTAAGGAACACCGCGAAACACATGAATGTTATGTTCAGTCACGCCGCGGATTTTTCCACTGCGCGTCGTCGCCAGCGGATATTTATCCTCCGCATGAAGCAAAGGCGCGAGGCTTACCGCAAGACTACCGGCCAAACCTGTGCGCAATAAATCGCGGCGATTAAATAACTTTGTGTTGAGGTCGGATGTCATAAGCCAATCCCGGACGACGGTAACGTCCACCACCCAAAGGAGTGTGAAATCTGTTCCAGTCGATGCGTGAAAAAAAGGGGGTATGAAAGTCATACCCCTAACCCACTTATACCGCTGCGTGGTGGGGGAAATAAAGAGCCCTCAGTATTCTTTCAGTGCGCCAGAAAAATCTTATTGGCGAGCTATCAGAATTTTTTACTCGCGACGTCAGAAACTGTATTGCGCACCGAGATAGTATTGCCGCCCCGAAACCACAACGGTTTCAACCAGATCGTAATCACTTTGCAATAATGTCTCGGTTTCATCGGTCAGGTTTAGTGCATCAAATGTCAATTTGAGATTGTCGTTGACTTGGTAACTGAAGGCAGCATCGACAACACGTGTTGCATCGGTCGTTTCATCACCCGGACCTGCTTTGGAGGAAATAGCGCGCAGGTACGCATCGCGATAGGTCCAGGAGACGCGTCCGGAAAATCCGTTTTCGTTCTCGTACCACAGCGTGGCGTTCCAGCTGACGTCAGACTGCCCCTCCATTGGAGTTACAATCTTTGTGCCACCGTCGGAACCGCGCTCCAGTTCCGAATCAATGTAGGTGTAGTTAGCCTTGATACCGAAATCCTGCAACCAGCGCGGACCAAACAGCAAGGGTTGTTGATACTGCAATTCCCAACCTTTTAAGAAGCCGCCGTTATCGCTGTTAATGGTGGTACGGTAGTTAAAAATATCGTTAACTGTCGCCGGTCCCGGCTCCAATAAGCTATCTGAATAACCCAAGGCGCGAATTTCAGCCCAGCTCAAGTCTTCGCGAATACTGGCGGGAAAGGATTCAATATCTTTTTCAAAGTACGCAAGAGACACCATGGACTCTTCGGCGAAATACCATTCCACCGAAAGATCAGTCGCTTCAGCACGGTATGGATCGAGATAAGGATTACCGGCCGTTAACGCGCGATTAAAACGATCTACACTGCCGCCCGGCGTTAGGCTACCCAAGCCAGGGCGTGACATTACCTCTGACCAGGATGCACGGACCAATACATTTTCGATGGGCTCAAGTACCAGATTAATGGCCGGCAAAGTATCACTGTATTCACGCTGGATCACCGTTTCCTGTCCGCTAACCAAACCACTGGACGTTTGTTTCGTTTCCACTTCGCGCACACCGACATCACCACGGAACGGCAAGCCGGCAAGCTCAGTCGAAAAATCCAGTTGCACGTGATAGCCGAGACTTTCTTCTTCTACCGAGCGATCACCACCTTGGTTCGGCACCAGCGGGAAACACGTATCGTCGGTAAATAATCCGTATTGCGTTGTAACCTGATTTAAATCTGGTAGGAAGTAGGCCGGCACATTACCCGTTGGCTGGAATACTGAACCCATGCCTTCGGTAACTTGCAAATCATCCAGCGTGATGTTGCAACCTGCCGGCACATTCACCGCTAAATCGACATGGTTATTTTGACCGATAACCGCACGGTCGCGTGTGTATTGATGATTATCGAAGGTAAACTCTTTCCAGGAGACACCCGTGTTCACAGTCATCTCCACATCACCCACAGCAAAATCGTATTCCAGTTGTCCGCGTACCGTGTCAAACGTATTGGTTGTATCCGCCGGACGATCGCGCAATTCCGCCACCCAATAGTTTTCTGGGCTGGCAGGATCAAATCCATATTCGATAACAGGATTGTGCATGTTATTGCGGTAGTCGTAACGCATATCCGCGTTGTAACGCTCGAACACGGCGGTGGTTTCAGCATGAACTTCGTGCTGCGATTCTGACGAACCAAGCAGAGCGTCAACCCGCAGGCTGTCCGTGAACTCGTGCTTAACTCGCAAAGAAACCTGGTGAAATTCGGTACTCCAGTCCTGACGGAAATGTTCGTTGCGTACGTCAACGCCGGATAAGTCGGCATACAACAAAGCGTTGGTGTCTGCGTCGTAATAGTAATCGTTGACGGTGGTTTCAATGCGGCCGGTGCGGCCGGTGCGCGCCAGCGAAATCGGCGTTAACGCGAGTTCGGTTTGCACCTGGCTCATATCCGCATACATCGCATCCAGCGTAATTTCAGTACGGTCGCTTGGAGCCCATTGCAAAACGCCGGTCAACCCAAGGCGATCAAGACTGATGTTGCGGTCCATCTGGCGGGGAAAACGCGGATGCACCGCATTATTTACTTCATCCGGCAAAGCAGCTTCGTTAGCCCAGTAGTTGGTTTTACCGTCATCAAAGACGTTTTCGTTGGCTTCCCAACGACCTGAGTTGTGGCCGATCTGATCAACGTCGCGCTCGGAGTAAGCGACAGAAAATAGCGCACCTAGATCCCCGGTTTCGTTGGTAAAACTGATCAGCCCCGTTGCGCGCGGATCAAGGGATTCTGATTGATCGTTGTACCCGCCCTGCACAGACCCTACCAGGGTGAAATCGTCGTAATCGAATGGTTTGCCGGTAGACAAATCCACCGTAGCACCAAGCGAACCTTCTTCTACAGACGCCGATTGGCTTTTACGCACATCGATACGATTAAATAACTCCGATGCAAAAATATTAAAATCGAATGCCCTGCCGCGGTTATTCAAGCCGGTCGAAATGGTTTCCATCCCGTTCACACGTACACGGGTGAAGTCTGCGCTCAAACCGCGCACGCTGATCTGCTGCCCTTCACCGCCAACACGCGTGATGTTGACACCCGGAACCCGCTGCATGGATTCAGCCAGGTTGTTATCGGGGAACGACGCAATATCATCGGCAACGATACTGTCGATGGCCGCCGTGTTATTACGTTTTACATTCAAGGCGCTGGCCAAACTGTCACGAAAACTGCCGGTGACCACAATTTCTTCAATGTCGGATTCCTGGGCGGACACCTGGTGCAC
>CAMPIG010000332.1 GCA_946886255.1 uncultured Cellvibrio sp.
AAGATTTGTCTCTGCGCGGCGCGCTGATTGCGCTCGGTCACGCCTTCTTTACCTTGAGCCTGGGGATGGCAGCCATCATGGCTTACGGCGCTTACATGCCAAGCACATCGGCCATCGGTAAGACCGCCGTTATGGTGGCTTTGCTGGATACCACGGTCGCCCTGGTGGCCGGGTTGGCCATCTTCCCGCTGGTCTTTGCTACGCCGGATATAACGCCCGGCGAAGGGCCGGGTCTGATGTTTGTGACCTTGCCCATTGCCTTTGGGGCTATGCCCTGGGGAAGTGCATTTGGCAGTGCCTTTTTCGCTCTGGTGATTCTCGCCGCCTGGAGTTCTACGATTTCCCTGTTGGAACCTTCTGTTGCCTATTTAACCGAACGTTTCCGTTTTCATCGCATCAGTGCGAGTTTATTGATCGCGCTTGCCGCCTGGTTGCTGGGCTTGGGCACGGTGTTTTCATTCAATATCTGGGTGGATAAAAAGATCCTCTGGGACCTTAACTTTTTTGGTTTGATTGATTTTATTACCACCAATATCATGCTGCCCCTCGGTGGTTTACTTACCGCCATATACGTAGGTTGGCGTGTGAACCGCGAATTAATTGTGCATGAACTGAAACTGGACTCCGACCGCTTTGTGCGTGTCTGGCATTGGTTATTGCGTTACGTTTCGCCGCTGGCGGTAATGGCTGTTTTACTCGGCGGTTTATATCCGGTAGTAAAAAATTTCTTTGGGGAGTTGTGATTTTTGGCTCATTCGGTACAACGTTCTGCATTAGTACATTATTCGGCACAACAGATGTTTGATCTGGTGAATGATATTGAAGCCTATCCACATTATATGGATGGCTGTGTCGGTGCAAAAATTTTGCGGCGCGAAGCGGATTGGCTGGAAGCGCGGCTCGATTTGCAAAAGGCCGGCGTAACCCAAAGTTTTATTACGCGCAATCACTTGCAACCGCCTACTACCATGACCATGACATTGGTGGATGGCCCTTTCTCCAAACTGCACGGTTGCTGGCGGTTTGCGCCGCTCAGTGACACGGCATGCAAAGTCAGTTTTGAACTTGAATTTGAAATGAAAAATCGCCTGCTGGGTATGGCTGTGGGTAAATTATTTGAAGCGGTTGCCAACCGTCAGGTAGATGCCCTGTGTACCCGCGCGCAAACAGTTTATGGTCGTATTGAGTAGAGTAAGAGAAAACCTATGGCAGATTTTGATTTAATCACGGTGGAAGTGGCATATGCATTGCCTCACCAACAAAAAATTATCGAGCTATTAGTTGAGCCGGGCACGACGGCGTTGCAAGCCGTCGAGCGTTCCGGCATTGCTAAAATATTTCCGGAGATTGAGATTACCAGTGCCAGGATGGGGATCTTCGGGCAAGCGCTCGGTACCAAAGGTTTAAACCCGCCGGACACTTACGAACTGCACCCCGGTGATCGCGTGGAAATTTATCGTCCGCTGACATCTGATCCAAAAGAAGCGCGGCGTAAGCGGGCAGAGAAAAGTAAAGATGAGGAAAGTGGGAGTTAACTTTAATTGTCAGAAAGAGCAGTCTTCTGTTTGGGGAAGACTGCGCCTTTTGATGGCAACGAGATTAATGTGTATGACGACGGCGAATCAATCTCAGAATATTTGTCCGCCGCAAAAGAAAGCGTCAGCGTGCCGCTGATATAGTCGTCAAAATTATAATCCGGGGTATAACGGTCTGTTAGTTGATTGGCGACGCATTGTTGATGTTGGTCACGCTTTCTGTGTGAGTTACCACGCTTTCGAAAAATAAATATACGTTAGCGCATTATTGATCTGGTACCTGCTCTCACAAGCGTTGTGCATGTTCAGCTTTCGTTAAGAAAAAAGATGTATAAACTGCACCTACCCGAAGTTACCGGGGCTGTTAAGTCGAAGGAGTACATCACTATGAATAAATCCATGATTGTAGGTACCGTGTTAGGTATTGGCATTGCAACTGCCGGTGGCGCTATTGCCAGTTATCAATTGTTGAAAGAGCCAACACATGCCGATGTAGTAAAAACGGAGCCGCTGACCAAACAAATTCAGGTTCCCCACCAAGAATGTCGCGATGAAACAGTTGTGCGTCAACAGCCGGTGAAAGATGAACATCGTATTGCCGGTAAAGCGATTGGTGCGGTGGTGGGGGGCGTGCTGGGTCATCAAGTCGGTGGTGGTAGCGGGAAAAAAGTGGCCACGGTGGCGGGTGCTGTTGCGGGTGGTTATGCTGGCGATCGCGTGCAGGACAATATGCAAAAAAATAATACCTACACCACCACCGAGCAAGTCTGTAACACCGTGTACGAAACCCGCGAAGAAATCACCGGTTATAACGTGACCTATCGCCTGAAGGACGAAGAAGCTACCGTCAAGATGACTTACGATCCAGGTCAACGTATTCCGGTTAAAGATGGCCAGCTGGTATTGGCGCCTGCGGCAGATGATACTACCCAGTAATAAATCCTTCATATATGGCAGGGCGGTTTCGCCCACGCCCTGCCACATTTTTCTTGCATTTTTATCACACATTTACCGGATGTTCGACTGCGTACAATGTTGATTCCGTTGGCTCGCTATACTGTGGGTATCGCAGAATAGTGGGGTAGCTTTCAACATGATGAATGAGCAGGAAAGTACATCCAATGCAAATAAAAGATTAAATCTGGCTGCGACGATTTCATGAACAGCGCAGATAACAGTCTTCCCGTCGTGCGTGATTCGGCACAACAACAAATGATTGCCCAACAGCTTCCCGAACTACTTGAGTTGGAACGGCTCATAGCGCAACACCCGCAGACGCTGACAGCGCGTGTAGAACACACCTTGGCTTGGCGGGACTGGCAGTTGCCGCTGTATTCCGTGACCATCGGTTCCCGGGAGCCGCAGGCACCCACGGTTTTGATGGCCGCCGGCATGCATGGTGTTGAGCGCATCGGTTCGCAGGTGTTGATTGCGTGGATGCAAACCTTACTCGAACGCATGAATTGGGATGCGCATTTATGCCAGCTCACCAGTCAGATCCAACTGGTGTTTATGCCGATTCTGAATCCGGTCGGGATGTGGCTCAATCGACGCTGCAATGGCAACGGCATTGATCTGAATCGCAATGCGCCGATAGATGCAGAAGATGACGTAAAGCTTTTAGGCGGCGGTCATCGACTTGGGAGTTTTTTACCCTGGTATCGCGGTAAGAAGGATGCGCCGATGGAACCGGAAAATCTCGCCCTGGAGCGTGTCATCAAACGGCAGGTGTTTGGTCGTTCCATGGCGCTTGCGCTTGATCTGCATTCGGGTTTTGGGGTACAGGACCGGCTCTGGTTTCCCCATGCCTATCGACGCAAACCAATTGAAAATATTGCAGATTATGTTGCGTTAAAGATGTTGTGGGAACGAACCTATCCCAATCATATTTATATCTTTGAGCCACAATCGATTCATTATTTGTCGCACGGTGATGTGTGGGATTATTTTCACGATGTGTTTAACAACCGGCAAACACAACAACCACAGCATTTTTTATCGCTGACGCTGGAGATGGGGTCCTGGGCCTGGGTAAAAAAGCGTCCGCGGCAGTTATTGAATTTTGCCGGTTTGTTCAACCCGCAAATGAAACACCGTCACGCACGCGTATTGCGGCGGCATATCCTGCTATTGGATTTTATGCTGGCAGCAATACTAAACAGTAAACACTGGCTGCCGGACGATAAACAAGCCGGACTACTCACCCAAGCCGCCAACAGCCTGTGGTTTTCATGATGCACATTATTTTATTGCGTGGTCTCGCGCGGGAAGCGGCGCACTGGCACAGCTTTCCTGAACAACTGAAAGCAGCGCTCGGTGCGCAGTGTCAACTGCATCTGATCGACTTTCCCGGCTGCGGACAGTATCACCAACGACCGGCATTGCATTCCATTGACGCCATGACCAATCATGCGCGCAACGAAGACAATATTCCCGCTGCACTGGCCTCGGGTGAGCCGGTATTTATTATCGGCATTTCCATGGGCGGTATGGTTGCGCTGGATTGGGCTCAGCGTTTTCCTCAGGAGATCAACGGTATTGTGTTGATCAACTCCAGCTCTGGTGACCAACCGCTTTTCTGGCGCTTGCAACCGGCTGCCTGGCCAAATGTATTACTGGCGTTGCTGTTGCCGGTTCGGCAGCGGGAAGCGCGGGTTTTACGCATGGTGACTAACGACTATGCAGCGTATTCGAAAAATCTGCAGCATTGGTTGGACATTCAGCAACGGCGCCCGATAACGCGATTAACAATCCTGAAGATGCTGCGTGCCGCCGCAAATTTTCGGCCGTGTAAGGAATGCTCGGTGAAAGGATTGGTGTTAACCAGTTGTGGTGACCGTATGGTCTTACCTCGCGCAAGCGAAGCGATCGCAGAAAAATTTCAGTGGCCGTTGGTAGCTCATCCGCAAGCGGGACATGACTTGCCGATGGACGATACGCGTTGGGTAGTACAGGAAATTCAGCAATGGATCACATCTTGGCAGGATGGCGATAACTGCCCCGTAAGCTTTATTTATAAAGTTTAAAAGCGCTGGGGTTAAGAGCAAAAAAATTGCTCCGCAAATTCACTACAACAAAAACGACAAACTCCGCTTGCAGTGTGGATCGCGAAGTACCGCTTTGTAATAGGCGCGAATTTGGGAGCAATAAAGGCACCAGTAACAGTGAAGAAGATGCAGGCGCAGCTGGGACGAATTCTTGTTGACGCAATTACGCAACATCACTTCGTCTGCATCCAGATCTGTTTGAATGGCATCCAACAAATCCATTAATAATAGGGGGTCGAGGCATTGTGTCTCTGCCCAGTCGACGAAGCTACCCAAGGGGTAATTGGGGGTCATCCTGATGATGCAAATCTTGCTTCTTACTACTGATTTTATTTCCGGGCAATGTTCCTGCATAACAACACTCTGAACGTCAATGTAATTTCGCCACGCTATATTGTTGGTTTAGAGGGCAGTAATAGGCTTGCAGCTGGACACAAAAGTGACACCACTGTAACCGCAATTGATGATGCAATAAGGGTTTTCCAATTAACTGACTTATCGCGTGAAAGTGCTCCACCTCCTCTTGCAGCTCTTCATGGATTTCGCGTAATACATCATATACGGCAACCTCATTCATCATTCTCGCCCAGTGGATAAACGAGGTAAGTGCAACGGTCTTATGCCTGTGTGATGTGCAGATCCGGGCGCGGATACTCTCTTTTAACTGCATTGCATTTCCTTTGTAACTTCTCATATAATCGATATTGCATTCAGCGCAAATACTATTGTGCACTATTTGTCTGCTGTCAGGCAATATATAGCACCTGAAATCAGCCCATACAATGAATACATTGTATTCATTGAAAACCTGAAAATTGTGCTGATACTATCGTCCAAGGTATGGAAACGCCTTTTCCTATACGCTGAATTCACTGGAAGCTCATTGCTGTTAGCCATGAAAAAAGAAGTTGTTCTCACC
>CAMPIG010000333.1 GCA_946886255.1 uncultured Cellvibrio sp.
ACGAGATCCTGAGATGTCTCTGGGCTCGGAGATGTGTATAAGAGACAGGGCGAACTACTTGCGATGGACGAAGAAGACATACCCCCACCATCAGCGGTACACCCGAGGATCGTCGCGGTCGAATCGTTGCCATTCCCCTGAACGCCAAAACTTTGCGAAGCACCCGGTGCAATGGTGCGGTTCCAGTCGACATTGCGCGCGGTGTAAGGGTTGCTGCCGGAGACATTGGCATTCCACGAAGAGCTCACCGTAGAGCCGCCGTTTTGTCTCCATTGAACCTGCCAGCCGTTGATGGCAGATGCGCCGTCGTTGGTCACGGTGATATTAGCGGTAAAGCCGCTGCCCCAATCGTTGCTCACCGCGTAACGGCATTCGATAGCCGCCGCGTTGGTTGCAACCAATAAAAGTGCAAGTGCGCCGCCGATCCGCATTGTGCGGGAGGCGCTTTTACATGTTTGGAAAACCATACAGTGATCCTCTAATTAATGGATTTTATAGAAACTGTTCTTACCACTTTTTTTTAAAAACTCATTGCTGTTGAAATTCATCGTCCTTGGCAGAATGTGCTACTGGAACACCTCGCACCGCACCGACAGTGATACCGCGACTTACAGCCGGCAGGTTTGGCCATACAAGTGTTCAATTTGCGCTTCGTAGCCGGTGGTATGCCCCTTGTCCATGGCACCTTTAAGTGCCGAGCAACCACTCCCCGGATTACTGTTTTTGAAGGCAATAAGCGCTTCAATGACATAACCCAGCGGCGCTTCCGGTACATAGGTTTTGGCTTTCTGAAGATCTTGCTCGGCCCTCTCCCATTGGTCCTGGCTGAGGTAGGTGTAACTGCGATTCAGGTAGGCCGCGCCCAGGTCGGGTTTTAAGGAAACGGCCTTGGCAAAATCATTGAAGGCGCCCTTCACATCATCCAATTCCCGTTTGATGTCACCGCGTAAATTAAACAGGTTTGCCGCATTCGGGCTTAACACAATGGCGTGGTTCAGGTCCGCGAGAGCACCTTTGTTGTCTCCCTGTTTTTGTTTTAATAACGCGCGTTTACTGAGAACGTGATAATTTTTTGGATTGAGTTTTACCGCGTGATCGATAGCATTTATTGCACCGGTCAGGTCGCCGGTAAATTCTTTTACCAGCGCGAGATTGAAGGGGCCGCGAAAATCTTGCGGCGCAACGGCAATCGCTTTTTCAAAATCGCGAATCGCCATTTCGTTGTTATTTAATTGCGAATGAAGTGCGCCTCGTTCAAGAAAAACATCGGGATTGTCCGGCTGCGCATCCACCGCCCGACCCAACGCCGCCAATGCACCTTCAAGGTCGCCGTAGCGCACCAGATTTTTCGCCACGCGATAGTGGTAGTTACCGCCTTCGGAAAATTGATCCACCAGTTGTTCAACACTGCCTGGTTCGATGTTGAGAAATTCCGGAATATTGGCTGCCCGTTCCTCGGTCATCAGATGTTCCAGAAGTACCGGTGGTGTATCGTTACCATTTTCATCCAGATGCGTGAGCCACAATTGCGTGTAGGGGCCGCGCGCTTTTGAAGAGAAAACCATCCAACGCCCATTGGGTGAAAAGCTATGCCAGGAATTCATGCTGGCGGTGTTGGCGTTCATTAATCTGGCTTCGCCGCCCTCGGCGGGCACGATGTAGAGACGGCTTTCCGGTTGCAGCAACATAAAACTTTCCGCCTGGGTAAAGACCACCCATTTTCCGTCGGGTGTTACCTTCGGAAAATAATTACTCATGCCATTGTTGGAAGCACCTTTAAGCGGCATCGGCTCACCGCCTTCGCCGTTATTGAACGGCACTTTATAAATGTCGTATTTGAATTTTTTGTTGTTTTCTAGAAATTCAGCGGCAGCTTCGCGCGGAATAATTGCGCCGGTTAAATCCTCGACATTTTTAAGATGGTGGGCTTTGGAGCGCGCATAAAATAAGGTGTTGCCATCGGGGCTCCAGGTTGGATTGCTCTGCACATAATCGGGATCGTCAGCGCCCTTTAATGCTTTGAACGTTTCGGTTTGCCGGTCGTAGGACGCGATAATTCCCGTTATCGGAAAAAACAGTTGTGAGTACGCCAGATTCTCTGGAAGACCGACAAAGATCGAGCGGTCTTTTACCGTGCTCACTGCGTGTCGACCATCTGGCGAAACGCTCGACAACAGGCCGAAGGTGAGCTGTTTGTCCTCGCGCCGAAAATCACTCCAACTAATTATTTTGTCGGGAGTGAGGTCAGTTTGCTTCTCCAGTTCGGTAAGCACGTAGGAGCCTTTATCGTTGGCGTAATCCACGTCCATGCCGAGCACGCTGCCGTCATTGGAAAACGAATGACAGTTACCACAGAGCGGCAAATTTTCGAGTAACACTTTGGGTTGCGGAGCTTCGGCAACATAGCCGAGACGGTAGCGAATTTTTTCCGGATATTGATTGGCGTAGTCAAACGGTAGCGGCACTTCGCGGAAGAAAATGGGCGCGTCGACCGGATCACTTGAGGCGTGAATTGAAACGGTTGCTTCTGATAAAAGCGCTGCCGGCTCTTGCGTGTTTGATGCTTGTGTTTCCGGTAACGTTGAAACGGAATCTGCAGTCGCGGATGCAATTCGCGATACCGTGACGGACAATGGTTTTTCCAATGCGGCCGTTTTTATTTTGGTCCAGGTTTCACTATCGGGTTTCCACTGTTGTTCCGTCACCTGTGTTTCGACAATAGGTGTTGTGCCCGCGTGACCAATTTTTACCAGCCAGCTTTTTGCTTTGACTGATTCGTCTTTCCAGAGAAATGTGGAGGGCGCGATGTCGAGTGGAAACATAGCGCCGTCCAGCGGATATTCGATCGTCAGTTTTGCTGAGATTACTTCGCTTTTCTGCGCACTCTTTGAGCGCGCCTCCGGTGGATTATCCTTGGAGCAACCGGCCGCTGACAGGAGCATTGCGCTTACTAAAAAAATACCTGGAACAAGTCCGGTGAATACCTGCTTCATCGTGCGTCTCCTCCCGATACTGCTGCCAGTGCTTCTTTTTGTTTTATTGCCGTTGCTGATTTTGGTACGACGACCTCCGCATCTATTTCGAACAGCAGGTCGTCACGACAGACATCCGCGACCACAGGAACGCCGGGAAAATTGCAGAGGCCACGCTGTTTCGCAATCGTGTGAAACAATTTGATCAGTGCCGCGTCTTTGACGAAGACATTGGCGGTAACGACGTGATCGAGACGCGCGGAGGCGGTCGCAAGCAGCGCCTCCAGCTTGTCGAGCGTGCAGGCGATTTGTGCTGCACCATCGTCGGGATAAAGCGTCGTTCCGTCTTCGCCGATGGAGGCCGTACCCGACACTTGAATAACATCGACATCCCGCTCCTGGATCAGCGCTGCCCGTGCGAATGCAGCGCCGTAATCGAAGGCTTCTTTCTGGCCGGGGTTACTCAAACGCTCCACGGGGATCTGGTTGGCGGCCTTCACCGCCAGGATGTCGCCAATCAAGGCGGCGCCGTTTGTAGGGGCGCCTCTGATGGCAGTGCTGGCCGGTAGCCAGATAGGTGCAGGCGGTTTCGGCATCAGGCCAAAACGCGCGTAGGTGTTATCGCGCACCGCATTAAAGGTGCGGTAGTGCTGAAGAATGTCGCGAATGTAAAACCAGGTACGGGCCACGTTGGAGAACGCAAAACCGCGTTCGGCCAGTAATGTGGCCGTCATATCGAAAAGGCTGTCCGCCTGAAGGCGAAGGCCGTGGGCGTCAGCGCTCGACGCTTGCCCGGTCATACCATCAAGTTGCAACACCAGATAATCGTTGGTGGCGGTGGACCAGCTTCGACCAACAGGAGTTGCATGAATGCGAAGGGTTTCAACCTGCGCAACGCTGGCGGGCATCGCGTGCAACAAAGCACCCGCTATACCTTCGCCCCAAGTGGGTTGGCCCTGGATCACCGACAGCGGGGTGTCGGGATCAATTCCGTGCGCGGAGAACGCTTGTCGCCGCGCCATCATTAATTCGTTTGCGTAGGCCACACTGGCGAACGCTCGTTCGTGTACCAACACCGCGCGCTTATCTGCCAATAGCGCCGCGATGGCGTCGTACATCTGCCGTGCTGTGGTTGTACGGTGGGTTGTCTTCAGGATTGGTTCGGTAACAGTGACGCAAATAAACATACCGGCGCTGCCCGCGTCCGTACAGTGAACGGTCAGGCCATCAGCGTCCCATTGGTTTTTCACCATGGGTCGTGATTCATTGCAAAAACGAGCCACGACAAAATCCTCACTAGCGATTGATCCAGATCTGAAACAAGCCGTCCCTTCAGCGCACGGGCTGTACAAGTGATAAGTGAGCCCGCGCAAGCGGGCTCACTGACGTCACGTTCAGGTTGTTGACAGGTCCAGGTTACTGACAGGACGTACCTTGCAATTGCGAGGCAGGTTTTGAAGGCACCGGTAAGCCCGCTTCACGTGCAATGCGTGCATATTCGTCCATGGCCGCATTGGTGCTGTACGCGTTGTTGGCGAAGCTGAAGGGCCTTCTGTCGCCGTAGGCGGTTGGTTCCCACAGGAAAGTTCCCCAGCCCATGTTGTTCGGCAGGCCGCGCATTACCGAGTTGATCAGGTCGCGACGTTGGTCGGTGTATTCGCAACTCATCACCGGTTTACGCCAGTTATTGATCACGAGGCCAAACATATCGCGCCAGTCCTGGCCGTTGTTGGTGGTTCCGTAAGTCGAGCCACAGACGACGTCAGCATCGATAGGGGGATTGTTGGTGGACACTCTGCTCAACCAGTTAGGGAAGTTGCCGTCCGGGCGTGGCCGGCCGTGTTGGATCACGACTTTGATGTTGGGGTCGGTGTCGCGCACGGCGCGGATACAGGAGTTCATGATGCCGGAGAAGCCCGCCCAGTCGTTGAGCGAATAACCGGCTACACGATTGTCGTTCTCATTGCCACACTGGACCATGTCTGGCTTAACGCCCGCAGCCACCATCTGATCCAGCACGCCCTTGCTGTAGTTGTAGGAGGCTGTGCGCATTTGCGACAGGCTCATACCGTTCCATTGGGACGGTCTTTCCTGATGGCCGATCGAGGCCCAGTTATCACTCAAATGGAAATCGAGGAACACGCCCATCCCGCACGTCTTCACACGTTTTGCCATTTCGATGGTATGCGCGGTGTCCGCCCAGTTTTCAGTCGGACCGGCACCGGAATAGAGGTGATCCAGGTAGCCGCCATCGCATTGCGGACACACAAAGGTGCGCAGACGGACGAAGTTAAAGCCATGGTCCACCAGGATGCGCTCGATTGACTTGGTCCTGCCTTCATCGCGGTAGGTCCGGCCAATGGATTCCTGCTCAAGCGTCCAGGTAATGTCAGCACCCACGATGTACTTGGGTCGGAACACGCCGCCCGACGAACTGGAAGACGATGACGAACTGGACGATGTGCCACAAGCTGCCGGTTGTGGATTGCTACCCACCACCGTCAGAGAATCGATATTGCCCAGACCTTC
>CAMPIG010000334.1 GCA_946886255.1 uncultured Cellvibrio sp.
CCGGTGCGGTGTTCCATGCGGCAGAAGCATCGGCCAGCGCGCAGCGCGAAGTCACTATTATCAGTCTCGGTTCGACGCTGGGTATTTTGTTGTTGTTTTTGCTAAGTTTTCGCCGCCTCAAGCCGCTGTTATTCAGCTTTGCTTCGGTGATGTATGGCAGTGCAGTGGCATTGGCAGTCAATCATTGGTTGTTCAATGAATTGCATTTAATGACACTGGTGTTCGGTGCGAGTTTGATTGGTGTCGCTATTGATTATGCGTTGCATTATTTGTGTAAGCATCAACAATTGTCCTTGCCGCCGCGCAATCTTGCACGTGAGTCAGTGTTGCAGCGTTTGCTGCCGGCGTTGAGTCTGGGCTTGCTGACGTCGCTACTCGGTTACAGTTGTCTGTTGCAAGCGGAGTTGCCGGGTCTGCGGCAGATCGCCAGTTTTTCATTGGTCGGTTTGGCTTCGGCCTGGTTGTTTGTGGTGGCGGTTTTCCCTCTGGTTTTTCGTGCGACCTTACCGCAACCCGCGTCGGTTGTTCGGCACATGGCGAACTGGCCCTGGCGTGCATTGCCGGCCTTAAACAAAACACAGCGATGGATTGTCGGTACGATTGTGATGGCAAGTCTGGCGTTACTGTTGAGCCAATTGCGTCTTGGCAGCGACCTGCGTTTACTTTATCAACCATCACCGGAATTGCTGCAATCGGAAAAAATATTGCAACACAGTTTGCAGGGGTTTGCGCCCAATCAATATTTTTTGGTGCGCGCGGCGACGCCGGAAGCGGTGCTGCAAAAAGAAGAACAATTCCGCCGCGAGCAGTTGGCGACGTTGCTGGCAACACATGCGGTGCGCGGTTACGCGGCGACAAGTCGCATCGTGCCGTCGCGCGAACAACAACAAATTTTTTATCAATTACAGGAATCGCTTTATGGCGAACAGGGGCTGGCAGCAGATTTTATGGCCCGCGGCGGCTTTGGTGTTGAGGCGGTTCAGCGTCTGCAACAGGCATTCCGTTCGGCCAAAGATCAATGGCTTGACGTTTCTGCGTGGCTGGCGGTGGCGCGTCCCGATCAGCGTTTATTATGGCTGGGTGAGGTTGATGGGGCTTATGCCAGCGTCATCGCGCTGCGCGGTGTTGCTGATGTACAGGCGCTGGCGGCTGCGGCACAGCAAGTGAAGGGCGTAATGTGGGTGGATCGGGTGGCGGATATGTCGCGCATTCTCAAGCACCTGCAAAGCGCGGCCATGCTGTTACTGGCGTTGGCCTATCTGGCGGCGGTGGGGTTGATGTGGCTGAGCTTCCGCCGTGTGCAGGCCACACTGTTGGTATTGGTACCCCTGGCAGCGACAGCTATTACGTTGGCGCTGCTCACCGCTTGCGGCGTGGCTGTTAATCTGTTTCACGTATTTGGTTGTTATTTAATTTTGGGCCTGGGGATGGACTACAGCATCTTTGCCTATCAATCCGGCGCCAGTGATGAGAGCTGCCGTCGTGCGATTCTGTTGTCGGCTCTGACCAGCGGGCTGTCCTTCGGGCTGCTTGCATTAAGCTCGACACCCATGGTGAGTGCATTTGGCATTACGTTATTGTCGGGCAGCCTGTGCAATCTGGTGCTCGCTCCGTTACTGAGCCGCTTGCGTCCGGAATTAGAGGCTGCGTCATGATCAAAACGGTCAGGTTGTGTCAACTGATGTTATTGCTACTGACGGTGACCGGTTGCGCGTTGTGGGGTACACCGCGTTTTCCATTGCTGGGGATGAACAGTGACTACGCGCGGCTGGTGGCGCAACAGCAGTGGCTCGTCAATCAACACGACAGGGATTATCGACTGCAGGCTGTGATACAGATTGGTGATGCCCGCTGGACCTTGATATTTATGGATAGCCTCGGCCAACGTCTGGCGACGCTGGTACGGGATCAGGCAGGTCTTGATGTCCAAGTCCATGAATCCCATGCCCTCAATGGTCACTGGACGACACTGGCGCAGAGCCTGCAATTTATCTATTGGCCGCTGGCTGACTTGCAACAACAAGGCGCCGAAGGCTGGAACTTCGCAACTGGCGAAGGGGTTCGACAGGTGTACTTTTCTGGTATATTGGCCGGCCATGTTGATTATTTAGACGCCAATCCGTGGCAAGGGACCGTGCGCTACACTAATAACAAAAGCGATCTCCGGTTGGTGATTGAGAGTCGCCAACTGCATTCACAAAAGCGATAGCTCAACAAGACAGCCAAGAAGAAACCCTATGAAAACATCACCACTTTTTGAATCCGTAGAGGATCTGGTGCTTCATCGTCCGCCCTTGCTGCTGTTGCAATCCGTCTCCCATTGGGATGTCGGCCATGTTGAGGCGATTGCCGACCCGGTGGATTCATACCTGTTTGCCGACGGTGAGGGCAAGGTGCCGGCCTGGGTGGGGCTGGAATATATGGCGCAGGCCATCAGCGCCTATGCCGGGATTATTGCGCGCCAAAACGGTGAAGAGCCGAGCATCGGTTTTTTGTTGGGGACGCGCCGTTATGATACCCATGTAGACAGCTTTACCCCCGGCCAGCGGCTACGGGTCAATGTGCGCGAAGTCTTTCGCGATGACAATAATCTGGTGTTGTTTGACTGTGATATCCACGCCGGTGAGGATTTACTCGCCAGCGCCCAGGTCAAGGCCATCCAACCCAAAGGCATCATTCAGATAAAACCGGACGAGACAGTCAAGGAGTTGTAATGGCGCAGAAGCGTGTATTAGTCACCGGTTCCAGCCGTGGAATTGGTCGAGCCATCGCTGTTCGCCTGGCGGCGGATGGCTATCATGTGGTAATTCACTGCCGCAGCCAGCGCGAGCAGGCCGAAGCAGTTAAAACCTTCATCGAACAAACCGGCGGCAGTGCCAGCATCCTGCAATTTGATGTGGCCGATCGTTGCCTGGCCAGCGCCGCGCTCGAAGCCGATATAGAGCAGAACGGTGCCTATTATGGTGTCGTCTGCAACGCGGGTATCGCCCGTGACAATGCGTTTCCGGCCATGAGTGGCGAGGATTGGGATGCGGTTATCCACACCAATCTGGATGCTTTTTACAATGTGCTGAACCCTGTGATTATGCCGATGGTGCGCCGCCGGGCGCCGGGGAGGATTGTCACTCTGTCGTCAGTATCCGGCATCATGGGCAATCGCGGCCAAGTGAACTACAGCGCGGCCAAGGCCGGAATTATTGGGGCGACCAAAGCGCTGGCAGTTGAGCTGGCCAAGCGTAACATCACCGTCAATTGTGTGGCTCCCGGCTTGATTAACACCGAGATGCTCAACGAGGCACCGGTAGAAGAAGCCCTGAAGATGATCCCTATGCGGCGCGCCGGCGAACCGGAAGAAGTGGCCTCGCTGGTAAGTTATCTGTTATCTGATCAGGCCGGTTATATCACCCGCCAGGTTATCTCTGTCAATGGCGGGATGTTGTAAATGAAACGAGTGGTTGTGACGGGGATGGGTGTTTTAACCTCCCTGGGTGATAACTGGCAGGATTTTTCTGCCGCCCTCAAAGCTGGTGTCAGCGGCATCAAACATATGCCGGACTGGGAGACTTATAAGGATCTCAACACGCACCTCGCCGGCCCCATCGAAGACTTCACGGTACCGGCACATTATCCGCGCAAGAAAATCCGTTCCATGGGTCGAGTGTCCCTGCTGGCTACCCGCGCTACCGAAGTGGCGTTGCAGGATGCGGGGCTATTGGATGATCCGATTCTCCAGAGCGGCGCCGTGGGTGTTTCCTACGGCTCCTCTACTGGCAGTACTGACGCCACCCGCGATTTTGCGGTCATGCTGGACCGCCGTGACATCGGCGGTGCCACTGCCACCACCTATATCCGCATGATGGGCCACACCGCGCCGGTCAATGTGGGGGTGTTTTTTGGTTTGAAAGGCCGAATTATTACCACCTCCTCCGCTTGTACCTCCGGCAGCCAGGGCATCGGCTACGCCTATGAGGCGATCAAATACGGCAAACAAACCCTGATGGTGGCCGGTGGCGGTGAAGAGCTTTGTCCGTCGGAAGCGGCGGTATTCGACACCCTCTATGCCACCAGTACCAAAAACAGTACCCCGACACTCACACCGAGCCCATTCGACAAGGATCGCGACGGTTTGGTAATCGGCGAAGGTGCCGGTACGCTGATTCTGGAAGAGTTGGAGCACGCCAGGGCGCGCGGTGCGCGGATCTATGCGGAACTGGTTGGCTTCGGCACGAATTCAGACGGCGGCCATATTACCCAGCCGGACGCGAATACCATGAATATTGCCATGGCGCTGGCTTTGCAAGATGCGGGTCTTGATGCGGGGGCGATTGGTTATGTCAACGCCCACGGCACAGCCACAGACCGCGGCGACATTGCTGAGAGTCGCGCTACTGAAAAATTATTTGGCTCGCAGATGCCCATTAGCACCCTCAAGGGCAATATCGGCCACACCCTCGGTGCCTGCGGCGCCCTGGAAGCCTGGGCCAGTATCCAGATGATGAACGAAGGCTGGTTCGCCCCCACGCTTAACCTGCGCAATCCCGACCCGGAATGTGGTCAGTTGGATTACATCATAGGCGCGCCGCGTGCGTTGCAGTGCGAATACATCATGAGCAACAACTTTGCTTTTGGTGGGATCAATACCTCATTGATTTTTAAACGCTGGCAATAATTAAAACGGCCACCACTGGGTGGGGATTTCCTGCTTGCGCAAGAGCGCGGCGATATCCATGCTCACCGCCACCCCGGCATGGACCAGCACGCCGCCCCAGATTGAACGGGATTGCAGCGCGAGGATTCCCAGGAACAAGCCAAACAGGATCGCGCCTGTCGCCTCCAGCCAAAGCTTGGGAAAGTGAATCATTAAATAGGGTACACACATCACCCACACGGCATTTGCGCCCATCGCCGGGCGCAGGGCCTGTAAGATAAAACCTCGAAAGAAAAACTCCAGGAACACAAACTGGCTGAGATACAACAGCTCCCAAACCAGCAGATCAAACCAACTGCGACCGGCCAGTTTGTAAAAGGGGTAGTGATTAACAAAATCCTCGCCGAAACTCACCAACACCACGAACACCAGGATCGGACTTAATAACAGTAAATAGCCTTGCCAATGCTGCGCCGTATCATTGAAACGCCAGCCAAAGTCGCGCATGCGCTGTTTGAAACACAAGCGAATCACCAGCCAGGGCATCAATACAAAACCGATCAAGTGACAACCCGTCCACCAAACATAGCCGAGCAAGTGGTACCAGTTGGAAGATTGCCAGCGCTGGGCCAGCTCGCTGCCAATCACCAAGGGAATATTGCTGGAGAATTTGGCGTAATGGATAAATAACAATGCTACCGCGACACAGGCCAGGGTAATAAAAACCCGACGCAGGCTTTGTCGCCGGTGAAGACTGAAGGAGGTCCCGGGATCATCAACCTCTTCAAGTGCTTGCAGAATACGGCGGGGGTGCAGCGACTGACTAAAGGTCATATTG
>CAMPIG010000335.1 GCA_946886255.1 uncultured Cellvibrio sp.
GCCCGCCCGCGCCGTTGATCCGCGCTGGCCTGGCTGATACGCGTCGTGCGCAAACGAGTGATACCTGTTCGCTGCTCGTACTCGGCTCGACGCACCAGACCAGAATCAATGACCAATGTCACGTCAGCAATGGTCAGGGATGTTTCAGCAATATTGGTGGCCAAAATCAGGCGCGCGCCCTGAGCGGGATCGAGCGCTTGCAACTGCTCCCGAGCCGTGACCCGACTGTGAAGACGCACAATCCTGTGGCTCGGGTAACGATGCAAGACAGCTTGCGCACAGGCTTCAATGTCACGCCAACCCGGTAAAAAAACCAGTGTGGTTTGCTGCTGCCAATCGGGACAAGATTGCAAAGCGCGCAGTAAATGATCGTCAAGTTTTTCTGCTTGACCATAGGCATTTTGTTTGGGAGGCTGAAATTCCGTTGTCACCGGAAAACAGCGGCCGGGGGCAAATAAACGCTGGGGAACCTGGCGCTGTAAGCCGGGGTCCGGCGTTGCACTCATCAACACCAGTTGCAGGTCATCACGCAGAATCTGTACTTCCTGTAACAACGCCCAAGCAAGGTCCTGGTTGACGGCACGCTCATGGATTTCATCGAGCATGACAATCCCCACACCGTCGAGCAGCGGATTACGCAACAGATGCTGCAACAAAATTCCCGGTGTCATCAACAACAATCGTGTCTTCGCGCTGCTGCAATTGTCATAAGGGATTTGATAACCAACTGTCTCGCCTGCCACCTCACCAACCAGTCCCGCTAAACGAGTAGCCAGTGCCTGGGCTGCAAGCACCCTCGGTTGCACCAACCACACTGACTGCCCATCGGGCACGGCATCCAGTACCCACAAGGGCGCCAGCGTCGATTTACCAGCCCCTGGCTCCGCCTCAAGCAGCAGCGTTCCCGCCTGAAGGGTGTTCATGAAGGATTCGCGGTAAAGACTCAAAGGTAATTCAGGCAAGTTCATCATCAGACCATGGGATAAGGCGGAACTAATCCCGACAAAAAATAAATGTATTAATGGACAAACGTCCACTCCGCGGATCAGGGTTAAAGGCAAAGTCTTCAGGAATATTCCCGGAATGGAGGCTGGTGCAAGGATAGATGAGGATACGATTGAATACCGCATCGTACGCCGCTATCTGTTCAAACAAACTGTTACTGCCATTCATATAGCGGGCAGACAGTCCACCTTGTTGCTTTACCTCCGATTCCAGTGTCTCGCGATAATGCGTAAGGCGCTTATGATCGACAAATTCATACCCGGTATGCCGGTGTCGATAAAATGCTGTGCCACCTTGTTTACCGGAACATAGAAAATGTACTGCAGCCAACTCGGAACGTTTGGTGGAATCATAATGCGGAATACGGTGCGGAAGTCGGAGATGCTGCGGCGATGTCATGACCATAGAAAAATCTGCCTGCGCACCGGTGATATCAACTGCTTTCAAGTCGAAAGTTTGATATATCAAATCACCGAGCAACTGACGAAACGCAGACAGATATTTATCAGGTGCCGGCGAACGCACCCCGGGATAACCCGGTCCGGCGGGCTGGAACTGGCCAAAGCGGACCACATAATCAACCAGACTTTCGGCGTTAGCCAAAAAATTATCAATAATCAGGATTGGCTCACCCTCCTGCCCTACCCTGTCCACCCGACTACGAAAATCTTCATGCAGCTGCGCGTTCGATTGCTGATACATAAATAAATCATCTTTAGTTGTTTTTTGTTAGAAGTTCTTATTCTACCCGTAACATCCTAACGCGGAATATTTGCGTTTTATAATGAGTCTCAGTGTTTACGATCCGTTTATTTCTGTACTCAGATCGCCGTTGTCTGAAGTCGCACAATAACCACGATCCCCCGAAGGAGGATTTATGAAGCGCTTTTACTACATCAGCGATGACCTTGATGATCTTGCACAAGTGGAACAGGAGCTTGAAATGGCGGGGATTGCTAAACCGCAAATCCACGTATTCAGCCATGATGATGCCGGTGTTGAACAGCGTCACCTGCACAATGTACAAGAATTTATGAAACGGGACGTGGTTCATTCAGCATTATGGGGGGCATTGATCGGTTTTGTGGCCGCCGTACTCATTCTGTTAGCTGCTCACTTTTCCGGAATTGCCGCCCGCGTCCATTGGGCACCCTTCCTGCTGCTCGCCTTAGTTGCCTGGGGGTTTTGTACCTGGGAAGGCGGCCTCTTCGGCATGCATGTGCCTCACCATGAATTGCGCCATTTTGAAGCGGCACTAAAAGAAGGAAAACATATTCTTTTCGTCGATGTAGAACCGGAGCAAATTGATTTACTGTCCAGCATTCACGCGCGTCATTCACACCTGAAACCTGCCGGTCAAGGCACATCAACACCAGGTTGGGCAATCCTCTGGCAAAAAAAATGGCATGACTTTATTCAGGCTATGCCATAACCACCTGCGGCCGCTGCCGTGCAGCGGCCCATTCCCCACTATCGACTCGTCAACTTACCTCTCCTTCAGGCCGTGAAAAATATCACATTTTTTAGCACACCGGGCTTATCTTTGCCGCGATCTTGTTAGAGAATGCAAGCTGTTCGCGAGCGTTATTTGAGAATTTATGCGCTGACTTCTCCAAACACATCTTTAAACACATCAAGATTAAAATTTATAAAACACATCAATACCCGCACTCAGATTACGGCCCGGTGCAGGTTCAAACGACCGGCCGTTATTTTGGTTAACGATCACTGATCCTACATATTTTTCGTCGGTAAGATTCGCCAGTTTTATCCACGCACCCATATCCCAATTTCCCCAAGGCATTTGACTGCTTAGCGCAATATCCGCCGTTGTCGATGAGGGCGCAAAGGTTTGATTATCATCACTCGCCGCAACCCGCGCGCGATGTCGAGCGGCCAGCGACAGCGTCAAGCGTTCATCCAGTAACGGTTGCCAACGCAATTGCGCGTAGTAATTTTCCTTCGCCACACCGGGCAGGTTATTACCATCAACATCGCCACCGCTGTATTCGGCATCCAGGTAGTTCATGCTTACGCGTAATGACCAGCTATCCGCCAACGGAATATTGCTCGCTAACTCAACACCACGTCGCTCGGTTTCAGCAGCGTTACGGTAAGTCGTTCGGCCATTGAGCGATTGATCAACCACAATTTCATTTTTGCTGGCGATATTGAACAATGTAAAATCGACTGAAATACCCTCGGCCTTGCGATACTTTAGCCCTACCTCCTGCTGACGATTGTCAGCGGCGTCAAGCGCAGTATTCAGGCCAGTAGCCTCATTGCGATAAGCTGTTTCAGTGAGCGTCGGCGTTTCAAATCCGCGCCCTGCACTGGCAAAAAAAGTCCATTGTTCATCCAGTAAAAAATTCACGCCGAAGGCTGAAGACCATTCCGCGAATTTTTTTTCGCCGCTGTCATCTGGATTGCCGGTGACGATGAAATAATCATCCACATCAAAATGCACATCGCTATGACGCACACCGCCAAAAACTTGCCAGCGTGTAGCGGGCTGCCACTGCAGCAAACTGTAGATATCCCGACTGACCGCCTCTCCTAACTCGTCGCGCCGCAAGTCACCGGCCACACCGAATTGATTGATATAGCCACGTCGCCGATCTTCCATTTGCGACACTTCAGCGCCCAGGGTAAGGGTCACTGGCTGTGCTAAAAACTGGAAGTCGCGACTGTAATTGCCGTTCGCTCCAGCGAAATCCCGCTGTAAATCAACCACACCACCCGCACTGGTGATTGCATCGCCGGCAAATCCAAGATACTGAACGACATCCCGACTCCCTTGCCAGAACG
Organism: uncultured Cellvibrio sp.; assembly: GCA_946886255.1. Next base: position 3,814 of record CAMPIG010000335.1, read on the forward strand.
CTGTTTGCCAGCGCCCCTCTCCGCGCTGTTGACGCAGCGTTAAAGAGACCTGGCGATGGGTTATTTCTTTACGCGTATTAAACAGCTCAGCCATTGGATTTAGTTCATGGGAATCTTCCCGCCACTGCGCTTCCGTCACGCCCAAAGGGTCTTGCAGCAAGGGATCGCGACTCGTATCCAGGCGTAACACAGCGTCGATGCCACTGTCGCTGGTGTAATAGACCTGTGCACCGGCATGGCGACGCTCGGCACTGGCGTGAGGGCGATCGCCGTCAGTCTCCAGATTGGCAGCTTGTATCCGCGCACCCCAGTTGCCATCGCGCCATTGGCCGCTAACCGATTGCCGCGTCAAATTATCTTCGCCCACTGACAATCGGGTGCCAAGCCTCTTCTGATCCGGAGCGCTGGTTTGCAATCCGATCACACCACCAGCACCGTTGCCATAAAGTCCGGCCACCGGGCCGCGCAAAACTTCAACCGAGGTAATTTCATCCAGCAGTACGCTGGATAATTGTCCCTGCCCGTCCGGGGTGGATAGCGGAACTCCATCAACTGATATATCGATACCACGCACACCAAATGCCGAACGCGCACCAAAACCACGCAAGGTAACACGCGTGTCCTGTGCATAGTTAGAACGGCTGTCTACTTGCACGCCGGGTAATCCCTGCAGGATTTCGGCACTGTCAATACGCAAACCCGGTATCTGCTCATAGGTAGCAAGCTCGACGGTGGTGGTTGCCAACGGCATCGTGGAAGAACCAGTAACCACCAGGGTTTCAAGCGTTCCAGAGGCATCAGCGATGACATCTGCTGCTGTGAAAAATAGCAAGCCAGGTAAAAAAGCGGCGGCGCTTTTGAAAGGCATAATTCTCCCTAAATACAAATTGACACAAAAAATAACATTATCGTGTTCGATAAAATCGTGTGAAGGTAAGAACACCGGAGACGCCGAATAGTCTCATGAGGAGAAGAAAATTGGCGCTGACGTTTGCAAATTTTTACGCGATGAAATTATTTTTCGTCTTACGTGCCTCAGTATCAACCGGCATGCTAAATAAGTGCCCGCAAGTTTATGGCACTGTCTCTGCCAGACAAACGAACCTATGAGATCAATACGATGCCTGATACGTTTGCCAAAGAGTTTCAGCTATTGCGTAGCAAATACATCGTCAACCTCACCGAGCGCGCCAACCAGATTAGCGAACTCTGGAGTATGTTGCGTTATCTGAAATGGAGCGATCAAGGCCTCCGTGCACTGCAACATCTGGCACACCAGCTGGCCGGTTCAGGGGACACCTTTGGTTTTCCTGGCATCAGTCACGCGGCCAGACAACTTGAACATTATTTAATTGAGCATCAAAACCCCGCTCAATTTATCGGTGGCATTGAGCGCAAGGTTATCGATGAGCATATTGCTGCGTTGACGAGTCTCTTACGCGCGGCGACTGATCAATCACAGCAGGTGCTCGTGCACCAATCCACCACTGCCGAGCCGGTCAAACAAGGACATAATAAAACAATATTTATCGTGGATGATGACACGGCACTCTCCGCTTTGTTGGCCGTTTATTTGCGCAGTGCCGGCTTTAAGGTCAGCACCTTTGAATCACCGGCCAGTTGTATGCAGCAATTGGAACAGGAACTGCCTGATGCGGTTTTGATGGATT
>CAMPIG010000336.1 GCA_946886255.1 uncultured Cellvibrio sp.
CTGAGGTTGTTTTCCATTTAAACATTCTCTCACGCCAGCACTGTCATGTAGTAGCGTCCAATCATCAACATTTCTAATTGTTGACAGGAATATTGTTTGGATTGGCGCATTGGATATTTTCGAGATCTTAATCTGGCATGGATGCTGCTTTTCTATCAACTACCGGCGATGACAAAACCGGGATATCAAAGCTTGGCTGGCAAAGAGCCTCACGAGCACTGTTACAGAAAGGAGAATAATATGCACATGTCTTACTAGCGTTTCGCGGCCATGATCGCCACCTCAACTCTGGTGATGTTTGGCTTAATGTATCTTAATACCTACGCAATGGAGCATATTCTGTGGAGCGAGACGCGGGCCTGGATGGCATTGTTAATGGGCTCAGTGATGGCTGTTATCATGTTGAGTTTTATGTTGAGCATGTACCCCAATAAGGTCATAAACGCGTGTATTTTTATTGGTAGCGTTATTGTGTTTTTGTTATCTCTCTGGCTGGTACGAAGCCAATCCACAGTCGATGATACAGCGTATATGAAAGCGATGATCCCTCATCATTCAATTGCGATCATGACCAGTGAGCGAGCACAAATTAGTGACCCTCGTGTGCGCAAGCTGGCGGATGAAATTATCGCCGCGCAACGCCGCGAAATCTCCGAAATGAAATTTCTCATCAATGACATTGAGGAAGCCCGATGAAAAATGATACGTTGCGCAATATAGTCTTTCAGCAAGACTTAATGAACCTCCAACATCTGCCTGGCCTTTTGCGCATAGAGTCCATTTGCGCTGGCGATCTCCATCAAATACTCGACAGCTCGTGCAGGCTCACCGCAAGCGCGTAAAGCAAGCGCCAAATAAAACCGAATGCGTTCATTGGTAGTATCGTTTGTATAGAGTTGTTCCAGTTTTGCCAGCGCCGTAGCTGGATTATCCAGCGATAATTGCAGCACCGCGAGGTCCAGGGATGTCTCCCGGTCTTCCGGGTAATGATGTAACAGTTTTGCAAAAGCCGCCTCCGCGCGTTGCTTGGCACCCAGGGCTATGTGGACCAATCCGAGATGACGCAAGGCAATATGATCATCCGGTTTAATGTGTAGTGCACGTTCTAATGCATTCTGGCAACTACCAAAGTCCTTGCGTAAAAAATAGCAGACGCCTAATTGCGCCCATGCATCTACGTCAGCGGGATTTCGTTGTAAGACTTGTTGATAGAGTTCAATCGCTTCGTCAACCCGACCTTGGGCCGCGATAGCCGTTCCCAGTCGCACCATTAAATGTGCAGTGTGCGGACGAATTGCCAGCGCACGCAACCAACTGTATTCGGCGCGCTGAAAATTTCCCGCATGCAAACAGAATCGTCCGAGGTTGTCCCAGGCTTGCAGGTTATCCGGGGCAATATCCACCGCCTTTTCGAGGTGTGCCATCCCCTCTTCTGCCGACCCCAGGTTCATCAACACCTGACCAAGATTACTGTGAGCCATGGATAGCTCCGGATTTAAATCCAAAGCCGTACGCAAATGTAACAGCGCTTCGTCCCAACGTTGGCACTGACCATAAATAAACCCCAAATTATTATGGGCAGTCGCATTTTCCGCATCCACCGTTAGCGCAGCCAGGTAAGCAGACTCTGCTGCTCTCAGATTGCCATTTAAATGCGCTTCTACACCGGCTTTGATTTGTTCAATGGCTGTATTCATTTAGGCAATCCTCGCAACAAGTCCACGTAGTAATTGATTGGTATCGATGTCCGGCACTTCAAACTCAACATCATCCAGTGAAATATCAAAGGGTTCACCTTCGCGATAATGAATCGGCAGTCGAATACCGAAACGATAATCGGAGCCGAAGGTATAAGATGCGAATTCCCAACGTTCGTCGTAAACACTGAAGCCCAACGCGCGCACGCTGACATAGCCACCGATATCAAACGTAAAACTCGGTTGTGCATGCACCGCCACTTCCGCTTCGATATCCAAACCAGTAGCTGGCGTCCAGTCCACATGCACACCGGCTTCTGCTGCGCCTTCGATGCCGAGCGTACCACCAATGTCCAGACCACCGGTCGCACTGGCACCGGTAATACCCAAACCGATGCCCGCACGCACCGATAAACGCAAACCGGCATTCGCAGGAATATTTAAATGCGCATCGCCAGTGATATGCGTATCTTCTTCGTGGTCCGGGTTGTAAGTCACACCGAGGCGTAATTGATCAATAACACCGGGACCAATACCCGCCGTAGCACTCAACCCACCACCGATCTCCGCCACGATGCCGGGGAAAATTGGTGCCTGCACGGCAATATTGAAAATAGATCGATTGATTTCGCGCCGCGCAAAAATTTCCAGCTCATCGGGCAAACCAATTTCACCGGTTACAGTAATCTCGCCATTCGGTGAAAACTGCACACCAGCCGTTGCCTGCAACCAAGGTGCAAGCTGCAACGTCAGCGAACCGCCGCCATAAACAATCAGTGGATTGTCCGGCTCGGCGGTTTCTGTAAGTGTTTGGCCATCTTCGCTTACGCTGCGATTCGTGACGCCGGCGTTGACGCGACCGGATAACATGCCGCGCGAATAATCGGCTTCGATTTCGGCGGTGAAGGCGCCGTCGTTGTAGCTGACCGTTAATTCTGAGTTGATGCCGGGAATAGAGGGAACAGCAGAACCACTTGCCACAACCTTCCACTCGTCATCTAGTTTACTCAAGGTTACTTCAACTTCACCCGACTCGATCCCTGGCGTATCTTGATTAAGAGCAAGAGTTCCACCGATAACCAGCCCTTCCTCGTTGTAGGCAATATTCAATCCAGCTTCTTCAACCCCAGGAATATTGGGGGAAACTAGCCCACTAGCGGTAAAGCTATTTTCACCAAATCCTACGGTAATTTCGGCTGCCCGAATGCCTCTAATTTTATCAGGCGAATCGATGCCTATTGTCCCTTCTCCACCAAAGGTATTACTGCGATACCATAAAGACACGCTTGCGCGATCAAATAGTTCGCTGTCAAAATTAAAATTTCCCTCCGCTGAAAAACCATTCCGTTGAGTGAATCCGGCCGCCAGACTACCGGTTCCTAAATTCGGAACAGAAAAATATATAGAACCATCCACACCAAATCCTTGTAGCTTTCCATAAGAAAGACCAATTGAACCAGCGTAGATGTTTAACCCAGGAAAATTCAAATCGAGATTATCCGGCATGTACTCGGTACGAAAAATAATATCATCACCTAACATTTCCAGTGAAAGATCAAGGTTGGCAAACAGAGGAATAGATGGGGTAATTGCGCCTCCAGCTGTTACTCCTTCTGCACCGATACTTAGATCCGTAAAAGAGGCGGGGCTGGCGTGGGCAAAATGAGCATCAAGTGAGGAGCGTGGTAATAGGTAGCCAGAGTATGGCCCAAGCCCATAAATTGGCATTGTGGTTTGCGCAGTAGCCGGTTGCCAATCCGCCGGCAAATCCCAATTTGCAGTTAATGTCCCGATTTCTATTTCAGAACCGGAGTTATCCTGTTCGGCAGTGGCATTCAATGCTATAGAAGTAATCTCCAAACCAGCAACGGCACGAGAGGATCGTCCTCTAGGTGCAAATTCAGTTTGTGTTCGATTGTGCGCAAACCTACCAATTTCGACACCGCCTGGGCCTGATGCCAATACAAAATTTCGATCATTGCCATCAATAAGTGCAGGGGGTGCTCCTCGCAATGCATTTAAATGGTCAAGAGCGCGAATCTCTTCTAAGGTCCACCACGAGGATTCGCCTTCTGATCGGTCTCCTCCCCTACCTACAACGACGTTGTCAAAAATAATGTTATGTTCTCGCAACCAATTATCTGGAGACGGTATTGGTGTCAGGGTATTCAAGTAACTCACTACATTACTATAAATACCATTCATAATGATTGCTCCTGATGAGCCATTAGATGGCTGATCCAGGAGTTCCATATTCTCAATACTATTACCTACAGCCGTACGAGAGCCATGAGCACCTGAGGTTTGCAACTCAATAATGTGATCAACTTGATACTGAGAAATATAATTCCCTCTTCGATCCCACTTTGGAACTTTAATAATACTATTCAAAAAACGTTGCTTTGGAAAAGATTGTGGGTCGGCCGCGGGGTTAGCAAGACGAAAATTTACTAAGCCATTTTCTGATGCTGGCCAGTTAACAGCTGGAGTCAACGCATGCAGGCGTGAAACTATATCCTCCTCGGCAATATTTATACTTTGCTTCCACACAGAACTTTGCGCTGGACTACTGCGCGTATAATTCATGACACGCCCCAAGTTACCGTCTCGGGCTAATTGACTATACATTGGCAAATGGCGTTGTTTGATAGGTGGAATATTTAATGTAGATAAGGCACGTAATTGTGTCTGTGCCTGTGCATTTCCATCGGGCGTATCAGCCGGGTAGATAGAACGGTGTAGTTTTCGAATACTGTTTTGTTGTTGAATAACATGCGTCAATTCATGTGCAAGCAATTTCCTCCCAGCTTCTGTCGTAGGGGCGTATTCGCCGGCGGCGAAGAAAATATCATTGCCTACTGTGAATGCGCGTGCGCTGAGTTGTTTACATAAAGCGTCGGCGTCACCGCTGGTGTGGATGGATACACGGGAGAAGTCGGCGTGCAGTTTGCCTTCCATGTCCTGACGAATATCGTCGGCCATGGGGTTTCCCTGGCCGCGCAGGGATTCAATTTTTTGTTCAGTTTCGTCGGCGACGATGGGTGTTTGGGGTGATGCTGCTTCTGTATCGGTTTCTGTATTGGTGGGTTCTTCTTCCTGTCGGTGAAGTTTGGCTTGCGCGGTAGCATCCTCTTCTTCGCTACGCATTACCGTTGGGTTGGCTTCTTCAAGGTTGTCGCGGAATAATTTGGTTTGCACGGGCTCGTCCTTGGCGCTTCGATGAAGCTGCGTAGCCAAATTTTCTTCTGCACTTCGTGCGGCTTTCATGTCAAGATTTTCCGCTTCCGCGCGACACAATTTGGTACGCGCAGTTTCCGGCTCTTCGCCCATTCGGGAAATTTTTGTTTGCAGGGATTGTGGTTGCTCTGCATTATTTTCTGGTTGGGATGAACCCGGTGGTGCTGTTTCGTCGGCCGCGCGTGCTACACCTTTTGGCATGCGACTGACTTCATCGGCCACGCGGTCGGCTTCCTGTTCCTGGGTATCGCCCGGCGTGCTGACGGCCATCTTGGTTTGCAAGTAAGCTGAACGCATCACCTTACGCTGCGCTGCCGAATCTTTTTTTTCTTCGGCTTGGCGATGGGCCGTTTTACTATCGTGGCTGCCGGATCTTCCTGAACGCTTTTTTTGTGCAAGTGTTGTCATGGTCGGCGTCCTTTACTGTGATGCCAATGACTGCGCCAGATGTTCAAGTTTGGTGGG
>CAMPIG010000337.1 GCA_946886255.1 uncultured Cellvibrio sp.
CTCATCCAGCTCGGCAGTCGCCATCAGCGAAAATATTTTGTTCGACGATTTTAATTACACCAACGCCACCCAAATGCCTACCAACGGCTGGTATGTACGCACTGGCGGCGGTGGGCCAGGTGTTAGCGGTGCAAGTTGGTCAGCGGATTACGTGACGTTTCTTGATGATCCTGATAACGAAAGTAATCGATTAATGCGTATGCGCGCATCGACAGCGGGCAGCGGTGCAACCACCGTGCAATCGCAAATTACTCACGACGGCAATTATTTGCGCGGCACCTACGCGGCCCGCAAGTATTTTTACAATACACCGGCGTCCGGCACCGACGGTGATCAAATCGTTGAAACTTTTTATACGATTACACCTCTGGCATTCTCCATGGACCCGGACTACAGCGAGATTGATTTTGAGTATTTAGCCAACGGCGGCTGGGGCCAAAGCCAACCCACCATGTTTCTCACCACCTGGGAAACTTATCAACCCGATCCGTGGGTTGCGGACAATACGCACACAACACTGGTTGCCGATCACGCCGGCTGGCGCACATTGGTTGTGCAAGTAGATGAAGAGCAGGTGCGTTATTACATCGACGGCACATTGCGTGCAACGCACGGCGGAAAATATTATCCGGAAACGGCGATGTCGATTAACTTTAATATCTGGTTTATTGAAGGTGGGTTAATTAATTCCAGCAGCGAACGTGTTTATCAACAGGATGTTGATTGGGTTTACTTTGTGGATCAGGAGGTGTTGAGTCCGTTGGAGGTTCAGGCGCAGGTGGAGCAGTTGCAACTGGATTCGATTGTATTCCGCAACTCGACAAATTAAATCTATATGCAAATATCGTTAATTGTTCTTGTATAAAGAACCGGGACAGGAAACTGCCCCGGAGAAAGGAAAGGTTTACTGAAGACTATCCAAATACTGCCGATGGTTCGTCGAGAACTCAAAGTTGTTGAACTTATCCCAGTTAATCGACCAGGTCATAACGCCGCGTAAATCTGTCCAGGCGTTGTGTGGTTGATAGGTCGTGCAGCCTTGCAACTTGATCAAACAATTCAACGCACTGTGCACTTGCGACACGCTGGTGAAACCGCCGCCGGCATTGTTGTTCGCGGGCAGACCGAGCAGCACCTGATCCTGCCGCAAGGGCGGAAAGAAATCATTGGTGCCGGCAATGGTGAAGCCGGTAAGCAACATATCGATCATGGCAATGTGGAAATCGGCTACGCCCATGGTGTGGTATTGATTATCCAAGCCGGTAATCGGGCCGGAGTTGTAGTTCTGCACTTGCAACCAATCCAGTTGATCGCGCATGGCGTGAATCACAGGCAAGTAAGCGCCGGCACGTCTGTCACAACCCAGGCAGGTGCCACCATAAAAGCTGTAACCCAACTGCACGAAGAAAGTTTCCGGAGCCATGGTGAGCATAAAGTCTTCACCGTAATGATCGGTCAGGTCGCGCAGGGCGCCGATCAAATTCACGATGACCGGCGTGGTCGGATTGCGGAAATCCGTATCGCCTTCGTTAAGGAATAATGAATGTCCTTCAAAGTCCACATCCAGTCCGTCGAAGCCGTATTCATCAATGATGGCGATCATCGAATTCACGAAATTATTACGCGCGGCCAGCGTAGGTAATTGCACCTGACCGTTGGCACCGCCGATGCTGATGATGACTTTTTTACCGGCAGCCTGTTTCGCCTGAATGCCCGCCCGGAATTCCTGTTCGCTGAAGGCTGGATCAAGGACAAAACCGATCATGCCCGGCGCAGCACCAGTGGGTTCCGCAAAGGACACATTGATCGCATCAAACGCATCGGACACCTGACTGATCGGGATAACACCTGAGCCATTGTCGAAGTTGTGCCAATAGCCGGAGATGATTCGATAGTCATCGTCGCTGTTGCCGCTACTGGATGATGAACTGTTGATGCTCGAACCGATACTCGATGAAACAACAGAGCTGGAAGAAGACATCACCCCACAACTTCTCACCAATTCCCAGGCCATCTGCCAATGGGCTCCGGTCCCCGGCGCATAGGCCCAGGCTGCACTGGAAGAGCACCAGCCTGCAATGGTGCAGCGATATTCATTGCCAACGTTTTGCACCAGTTGATTGGCGGTGTAGCTGGTACCCGCAGAATAGCTTGGCGAAGCACAACTGCCACCGACCGACGAACTGCTCATCACAGAGCTACTAGCCACTGAGCTACTTACCACTGAACTGGCCACACTGGAAGACAGCGAGGAGCTGCTTGAAGGCAAGGAACTGCTAACCACGCTGGAGGATGAGCTGCTGGTTGTACCATCGCAAACGCCGATACTCGTCCATTCTTGCCATTGTCCCGAATGCGTCACCGGATCGGCATTCTGGTTCCACCAATTGGCCCGGTAAACATTGAGGTTGCGTTGTACGTTATTACCCTGTGTATAAACGGCGGTATTGCTCCATTGCGGAATCGACGAACAATCCACCGCATAGGCATTGCTCATCAACGCCCAAATGAAGATGCAGGCACACCCTTGCACCAGCCTGACCATGAATGCATTGAAATTGCTTGTTGAGCCGCTGCCACCGGCCCGGTTACCACACCTGTTGTTATTTGCTATGACTGTCATATTGGGATGACCTTATGAATTATCAGTTGTGTGAATGATTAATACCTCACCCAGCCCCATTCCTTGACCGAGGGGCAGCGCGAGGCGGTTTTTTCAGAAGGGATACAACGTCCCGATCCTAGAACGGGACGGCAGCAACGACAACGGTGAATCCGCTTTAAGACAACGTTGTTTTTATCCCTAAAAACTATATACCACAGCAAATAAGGGACTGGCGACACCGCAAGAACCCGCTCGACAGAGCGGTTGTCATGGTGAATTTGGTGAAATTAGAGAGGGATCACAGCGAGGTTGTATCGACCGAAGCGAGAACAAATCGGGCCGACAGAGGTGGCGCCTCCGCAGGCGCCAATAGAGCTTGATGCGAATTACAGATTGATATCGACCCGATAGCGATTATTACCAGCATTATCCGCACCATCCGGCTGGGCAAACATGGATATCCAGGCGCCGGCATTTATTTCTTCGGCAAAGGCCTCACTCATGCTGAGCTGACCTTTAACATTGCCGCCACCGGCCAATGCAAGCATGGCTTGCAACTGCAATTGGACCGGACCATCGATATTGAAGATATTGGCGTTAACACCTTCCGGTGCCTGGGTGAGTTCAGCAGCAAAGCTGCCCAGATCCATCCAGTTATTGCCGTTGTGAATGCGCGCCGCCGACCAGGTCAGGTTGCCATTCAGGCTTTGCAGCTGTTGGTTGCTCACTTCCAGTTCTTCAATCCGGGCCGACAACTGGCCATCGAAGGGCAGCGGCAAGGCGCCCTGAAACAAGGCAGCCGGTGCAGTAATATCCGCGTCGTGTAATTCAATGTCGCCACTCAGGCTGGTACAGACTTCACCGTCTATCTGCTGGCGATCCTGCTTGGTGTGGACAGTGGCACAGGGGTTCAAAAATACCAGTGATAGCGGGTGCAGTTCCCAGCGCAATTCGCCGAGGGAGTAATCTTTCTGCTGAACCTTGACGCTGGCCAAGCTGGCGCGACCGTTCCATATACTGCCGCTGACACCGCTCAATGCCAATTGATCACCGCCCCGGGTCATCAACCAGGCCCCCCATACCGCTGGAATCTGACTGATCACAAATACCAGCCAGATAAGAATCCCCAAGGCAATCCAGAATTTATTGTTCATCGCTCGCGGCCTGGCCGGCGCGGCTTGTTTCACACTCGCCATCATTGTTGTTATCCACTACCTAGTGTTTTTGCATGCGAATATTGACGGTCACCTGACCCGGCTCGTTGGTCGAGGCAATGGAGAGATCGCGCACGGCAATATTGTGTTTGTATTCCACGTCATAGAGCCACTGCATCAGGGACTCAAAAGGCGCGCGATCAAGCCGCACCCGCACTTCGCCGGCGGTGCCGGGTTGGAAACCACTCATACTCAGGTTGTTGGCGCGCAGACTGGCGTCGATCAAGCGACTGATGTTTTCTCCAGATCCTGCGGCCTCGCCACCCTGATTGCGCGACTGCTGGATTTGTGCGGCCAGTAATTTCACACGGCCCAGGGACTGGGTCGTGGTGGTGTTGGCCAGGACCTGGTTATCGCGCTTGGCTTGCAAAGGCGCCAACACCGCAATCCACAACACGTACAGCAACACCGCGATACCACCCACCAACATGGTGGTTTGTTCGCGACGATTGAAACGACTGAAATGAGCCAGGAGTTCGTTCATAAGCGTAGGTCAGTTAAGTTTGCTGATCTTGAGGCGCGCCGAGAAAATCTCGCCCTGGGCGCTGGAGCTGAGCAGCTCCGCCTTCAAGCCTTTTTGTTCAATATTGGTACGCACCTGCTCAATGGCGTTAAATGCATTGGCCTGCAGATTCAGGTTGATCTCACTGGTATCCGCCGAGTACTGGATGCTGCGCAGGATAATAGAGTCATTGCCGCTGAGCGGCGGCAGGACTTCGGAAATCAATTCCATTGCACTGGCAGACTGTCCGGCCGGTTGCAGCTCACGTGCCATACCAGTCAATTGTTTCTCTGCATCCACTAGCGCGCCCTGGGGTACAACCGTGCGGTAGACGCCTTCGATTTGCCGGCGAATCTCCAGGTTTTCATCTTTCAGAACATGAATGTGAAAGAGCAATACGCCGATGTAAACCCCGAGGCTAACGGCCGCCAGAGTCCCTACCGAGCGCCAGTTGCGCCACCAACGCTCGATGGGCAGACGCTGGGAAAAATCGCCCTGACACAGATCAATGCTGGAATTCCCGTAATCAAACTGCCAGAAATCGACGATGACTTCGCTAATGACCCGCTCAGTGAGTGATGGCGGAAGCAGTTCACGCAATGTAGCCAAATCCTGTTCATTGAGGGCGCGCAGCGTGAGCTGCGGCAACTGATCCACCCGCTCCTGAGCAGTCAGCAGCATTTGCAATGCCAGACGCGCATGGGGAACATCCACACTGAAACCGAGGTGAACGGTATAACGCACCATGACCACGCCTTCATGGATCTGCAGGGTCCAGTGATCGCTGGGTTCCCCTGCGATCTCCACACCCTCAACAGGTGCGGATGGGCTGACCAAGGGCAAAGCCAGAGGTGCCGACCAACATTGCGTAACCTCCACAGCAATACTTTTCAGCTGCTGGAATACCCCTTCCAGCCAGGCCTTTTCCATATAGGCGACACAGACTTTGCCGTTATTCAGGGGACCGAGAGCAAAATGGAAACGGTCGACATCGCCGATAACGTTATCTTC
>CAMPIG010000338.1 GCA_946886255.1 uncultured Cellvibrio sp.
TACGCATCAAGTTTGCATTAGCCAACGAGAATCGATATATATCGCTGTGACACATTTTTTTACTAAAAGACGACGTATTATTCCAACAGCATCAGCGGCTTGTTGACCAGGCTCAACCTTGTGAGAGGGTTATGGATACACCTGAACAGTCTAATAAACAACGATCATCCGCTGAGCCAATGGTGTCTATCCAGGTATTGAATGCTTGTCGTATTCTGGTGATTAACGGTAAGGGCGGCGCTGGAAAGACCACTGTCAGTACCAATCTCGCTGCCTGGCTCGCGCATCGTGGTGAGCGCACGGTGTTAGTTGATGCGGACCCCCAATCGTCCTCCCATTATTGGGTTACTCATCGCGATCCTGTGTTACCGTCGATCTACGGCGTCAAGATTGAAACCAATTCGCGCACCACGCGCAGCTTCCAATGGCGTGCCCCCAAACCGACACGCTGGTTAATTACTGATGCTCCACCGGGTCTGACAGGTCCGGCGCTTGACGACCTGGTGCAGGACCATGACCTGATAGTGGTACCTGTGCAACCATCGGATATCGATATTCGCGCGAGCGCGCGCTTCATCGGTGAATTATTGCTGACGCAAAATATGCGCCGCAAACGCCGGCCGATTGCTGTGGTCGCCAATCGTGTGAAGCAACAAACCAACGCGTGGGAGCGCCTGCAAAAATTCCTGTTGAGTTTGAACATTCCGTTTCCTGCCACGCTGCGCGATACCCAGAATTATGTGCGGGCTTACAGTGAAGGGCGCGGCATCGTGGATTATCCGTTTCAAAGCCACGCGCGCGATCGCCAGGATTGGGAGATTTTAATTCGCTGGCTGGATGCGCAGAATTCGACCCATGAATGGCTGAAAGACGAATCACCGAGTAATACCATTACCAACGCATCCTGATACGTTAGTGTGCCTTAAGCGAAGGTATTTCGACTAATCCCCATTTTCTTCATACGCGATGCCAGGGTGGTTGGCTTTATACCCAATAGACTCGCAGCACCGTCATCGCCATACAGTTTTCCTTTAGTTTGTCGCAAGGCATCAATCGTGGTTTGATAACGCAAATGCCGATAATCCTGCTCCGTAATCGTCTCGGATACCGTCGGCGACGTATCCTGCGATGGTTCATGTGTTAGGGCGAGATCATCAAGCACCAGCTTATCGCCGCGACTTAAAATCACTTGCCGTTCAATCAGGTTTTCCAACTCACGAATATTGCCGGGCCAATCGTACTGTTGCAGGCGCTGTATTTGTCCGATGGATACCTTTAATTCCGGTTTGTGAAAACGTTGACAGGTCTTCTGTAAAAAGTGAGCTGTCAGCAAGGGAATATCTTCCAATCGTTCGCGCAAGGGTACAGAGCGAATCGGAAAAACATTTAAACGAAAGTATAAATCCTCGCGAAACTTTCCTTCCTTGACAAGCTGCTTGAGATTACGATTCGTGGCGGCGATGACACGCACATCTACCCGGCGCGTTATCGATTCACCAACTCGCTCGAACTCGCCATCCTGTAATACCCGCAACAGCTTTCCCTGCAATCCCGGCGGCAATTCGCCCACTTCATCCAGAAACAGCGTACCGCCATCTGCCACTTCAAAACGACCCAGGCGATCCGTCACCGCACCGGAAAAAGCGCCACGCACATGACCAAAAAATTCACTTTCAAATAAATCCTGCGGGATCGCCGCGCAATTTACGCGAATCAAGGGCCGGCTATTACGATCACTTGCACTGTGAATGGCACGAGCTATTAATTCTTTCCCGGTTCCGGATTCGCCGGTGATCAATACCGTTGCCACCGTGGGCGCGACCAATTGAATTTGATACGCAATTTGTTGCACCGCCGGACTGCGGCCAACAATATGATGCGGGTTATAGCCTTCACTGATCTCTTCTTGCAGATAAGCATTTTCCAACTCCAGTTTGTGCTTCAGCTGCTCAACTTCTTCCAGTGCCTTACGCAATTTACTTTCGGCCAGTTTGCGATCCGAGACATCGCGAAAGATCACTACCGCACCCACCAGATGACCATTGTCCATGATTGGTGTACTGGTATATTCCACCGGAATTGGCCGGCCATCACGATGCCAAAAAACTTCGTCATCCACGCGCCGTATTGCACCGTCTTTAAAGGCGGCAAAGATCGGGCAATCGTGCACGCAATAATCTGAACCGTCGGTATGACTGTGATGAATTGCCACATGAATATTACGACTGATTAATTCCTCCGCCTTCCAACCCAGGATACGCTCCGCTGCCGGATTCACAAACGTCGCGCGACCCTCGGCATCAACGCCGTAAATACCTTCGCCGGCCGCGCTCAAGATCAACTGGTTTTCCTTTTCAATATCCTGAAAAACCTGGTGGATGCGTTGCCATTGCAATAAACCAAATTTGTGATGGCGCTGCGCGTTCGCGTGCATGCGCCACTGTTGATAAAAATCCCGATCACGCAAACACAGACAAATCAATTGCTGGTCGTCGACGCTTGTGATCGAAGCGTTGATTTCTAATTCAATCTCGCGACCATCGGCAGTGGTGATCGTGATGTCATCAATCAGGCTGCTGCCTTTGTGCAATACCGCTTGGGTAAACACATGCAGACTGGGAAGAGAATTTTTGAAGCAACGGCTGACACGCTGATTAATTAATTCATCGCGATCCCATCCCAACAAATCACAGGTTAACTGATTGATAAACACAAACCGGTCTTGCCAAGGGTTGATTAACGCCATGGCTTCAGGTGCTTGATCGAGCATGATTTCGTTCATAGTCATACATTCGTTGTGAAGATGGTCAGGGCGCATTGGGTAGAGGTTCAGAGACCGTCGGAGGCATGGATGCCGATGACGGTCTCGCAAGCGGCAACGGAGTGCTTTTCCCGCCGACCTTCACTTCGAAGAACAACAACGAAAAATCGTGCCAAGTGCCACGAAATTTCGTTAATCACGAAAAATCGTGGTGATCAAATATCCAAAGATAAATAAAAACAGAATGGAAATCAGTGAGTTGAGCAAAAGGAAAGGATTGGCACAAAGCTCGCAATAGCCCTCTTAGCCGTAAAACAGCAACAACAACTTCTTAATTCATTCCGCGCGATGGCTGCCGCAACTTGGTGCCTTGCGCATTAAAAGGGGGCGTTATGAGTAACAAGAGCTTGGGTAATCCTTACGACAGCAATGTCTCGTTAATCCATACCAAAGGCTGCGGTTGTTCCACGTGTCAGGCTGCGACTGACCAGAGAAGTTACTCACAAGCGCTTGAGCAAAATGAAGAGCGTTCCCTATCGATTGCTGTCGAGACAACGGATTTACACTCCGCCGAAGATTACATGGATCGCGCTGTGGAAAACGCGATTGTGCGTGCGGTGTTTAATCAGGATGACCTGGGACGTCGACGTTTCCTGCAAGGCATTGGTGGTGGCACGTTGGCCGCTGCGCTCTCCAGTGTGATTCCGCTCGGTGCCATCAAAGCCGCTGCAAAAGAAGCGGGTGGTCCGCTGGAAAAGAAAAATCTTAAAGTCGGTTTTGTACCCATTACCTGCGCAACGCCTATCATCATGGCGCATCCTATGGGCTTTTATGCCAAGCATGGCTTGGATGTGGAGGTGATCAAGACAGCGGGTTGGGCGGTGGCCCGGGATAAATCCCTGGCGGGTGAATACGATGCATCGCACATGCTCACGCCCATGCCGATTGCCATGAGTATGGGTGTGGGTTCAACCGCGAAACCTTTCATCATGCCCGCCGTGGAAAATATCAATGGCCAGGCCATTGTGTTGCACGTAGATCACAAAGATAAACGCGATCCCAAACAATGGAAAGGTTTCAAATTCGGTGTGCCGTTTGAATTTTCCATGCACAACTTTTTACTGCGTTACTACGTTGCCGAGCATGGCCTTGATCCGGATAAAGATATCCAGATTCGTGTTGTACCGCCACCAGAGATGGTCGCCAATTTGCGCGCGGGGAATCTCGACGGTTATCTCTCGCCCGATCCGTTTAATCAACGCGCTGTGTGGGAAAAAGTTGGTTTTATCCACACGTTGACCAAAGACATTTGGGAAGGCCATCCCTGTTGCGCCTTCGCGTGTAGCAAGGAATTTGCGTTGACCAACCCCAACACCTACGGTGCCTTGTTGAAATCTATTGTGGAGGCTACTCACTACTCCGCCAAACACGAAAACCGCAAGGAAATCTCAGCCACAATTGCTCCCGCGAATTACCTTAACCAACCGGTACCGGTGATCGAGCAAGTCTTGCTAGGTCGCTATGCCGACGGCTTGGGTGAAGTAAAAAATGTACCTGATCGTATCGACTTCGATCCCTTCCCCTGGCATTCGATGGCGGTCTGGATTCTCACCCAGATGAAGCGTTGGGGTTATGCAAAAGGCGATCTGGATTACCAAAAAATTGCCCAGGAAGTTTACCTGGCTACCGATTGCGAAAAAGTCATGAAAGAGCTGGGTTATACCGTGCCGACATCAACCAACAAAAATTATTTCATCATGGGCAAAGAGTTTGATTACACCAAACCCGACGCCTACGTTGACAGTTTTGTAATCCGGAGAAGTTGAGCATGAGCAGTATCAACCTACGTGCGCTCATCGTATCGCTCACCTTTCTTATGGTGGTGCTGGGCATCTGGGAAATCAGTGCGCAAGCACCGACGGCAACAGAAGCCTTATCGGAATATGAATTACTGATGGGTGGCGCCGACCAGGAAGCGCGCGTGCCGCCACCTTCAGCGATTCTGGTGCGCGCGTGGGAAGAATTGAGCAATCCATTTTACGATGCCGGGCCCAATGATAAAGGTATCGGTATTCAATTGGGCTACTCCATCTACCGTGTATTGAGCGGATTTTTTCTCGCTGTGTTAGTGGCGATTCCGATCGGCTTTTTAATCGGGATGTCACCGCTGATGTATCGCGCCTTGAATCCTTACATACAAGTATTGCGCCCGATTTCGCCGCTGGCGTGGATGCCGCTTGCGCTGTTTATCATCAAGGATTCTGAAACCTCCGCAATCTTCGTCATCTTTATCTGTTCCATCTGGCCGATGCTCCTCAACACGGCGTTTGGTGTGGCTAATGTACGCGAAGATTGGATTAATGTAGCACGCACCCATGAGCTTTCGCCCTTGCGTACCGCGTTTACCGTCATCCTTCCCGCTGCGGCGCCGACCATATTGACCGGTATGCGAATTTCCATCGGCATTGCCTGGCTGGTGATTGTCGCCGCCGAGATGCTTGTAGGCGGCACCGGTATTGGTTACTACGTGTGGAATGAGTGGAACAACCTGGATTTAACCAGTGTGAT
>CAMPIG010000339.1 GCA_946886255.1 uncultured Cellvibrio sp.
GGCTCTTACATACTGAGCAAAAAGGGTGCACAAAAATTATTAAGTGTTCCGGAAAAATATCACGAAAATCCTGACCGTTTTATGTTTTGTCACGAAGACTCCATCATCGCCGGCAGCTTGAATACCTATCAGGTTGCGCCTTCGCTAACCACGCAGGATAAATACGATTCGGCCAAGCCAACGTTCGCGAGTAACATTGAAACACCGGATATTGTGTCGACAGATCGCATTACGTTGATGGATAAGATAAAACACTTATCACCACAGGAAATTTTTTTGGTGATAAAGAAAACACTTCAGGGATATCGGCGGGTGAATTTTAAGCCGTGATCTATAGAGGATTGCACGATACGAGTTTGGCGTTAGGCCTTTTGTTTCGAAACCTTCAAGTCAGGGATGACTTGAAGGAGCTACAGGGATGTGTTCATGCGTTTTCGAAACAAAAGGCCTAATGACAAACGAACTACGAAGCTCCCTCGCGACATGTAAGACAACCTACTCACTTATCAAAGCCCGCAATCCCTGCGGGCTTCTCTAAAAAATTAAAAGTCTATTGTGAGTTACACGTATTCACACCAATACAACTTTGCTGATTCTCCCAACCCCAACCATCCACTTGATTAACACACATTGGAAAGTTGGTGCCGTACCAATTACACACAGAACTATTAGCCGGCGCACTCGAACTGCTTGAGCTGCTTGAACTACTGGACGGCGCACTATTGCTACAACTTGCTGCCGCAGGTGAATCACCGGACACAACAATAGAATCAATATTTGCCAGACCGCTGCTACCCGTTGCATTCAAACGAATGGTGTGGGTACCGGCAGAAAGATTGATCGTCGTTGAAACTTCGCCCCAGGATGTCCATGCACCAGTCGATGTAAAATCCAGACTCGTTATTACGCTACCATCCACCAGCAATTGCGCAGGCCGACTGTCGACGCTGGCAAAGCGGAAAGTCAGCGTGTAATTACCGCTATCGGTACTGATCCGCCAATTCACGCCCTGGTTAGCGGCATTGGTGGTGTTGGCAAAGCCGCTGCCGGTGAAGCCGGCGTTGTTATTGTCGACCGTGCCATCAACGCTGCAAAATCCTGTGGTGTTTTCCTGGATGGTTATTGATGAGGCGGGAGATCCGCTGACCGGTGTCAAACTCCACTGCTGATTTGTGGCGGCGTTGTAAGTCCATTGCAAAATGTTACCGCCATCCGCCTGACTACGCCCTTCCACATCCACAGCTTTGCCGCTGTATTGCGAAATAATGCTGTAATAATTATCGCCTGCGCTCTGGAATGCCCAACGTTGATTTTGATCGCCAACATAAGCGTTTTGAATAATATTGGCACCATCTGCAGAGGTTGGCCCGGCAATATCCAACGCCGCGTTACTGTGCTCCGCGCGAATGGAATAGTAACCATCGCCAACAGACGTCAACTGCCAATGCTGGTTGGACTGGCCGTTGTATGCCCATTGCACTACGTTAGCGCCGTTCGCTGTATTGTTATTTTCGACGGTTAACACTTTGCCACTGGAGCGTGCCTCAATCACGTAAGTGCCATTGGCAATCGCAGCACCACTGCTGGAGCTGGACGAACTGGAACTTGAGCCACCTAATGGCGGATTGGGGTCGGTACCGACAAAATAAATATCCGGTACTGGCTGTGCGCTCATGCCGTCGCCCAGAAAATAACTGGTATGGGGCGGCTGATTGTAGGCTACGTTTTGCCAGGCAATGGCAACACGATATTGTGAATCGTGCATCAGGGTGCGAAGCTTATGCGTGGTTACGGCGGTCGTGGAAAAAATTAATAACTGGGTATTACTTTCGTTGCGCCAGATCACTTCTTCACGCCAGTCACCGAGGATATCACCGGATAATCCCGGGGTTGCTTTGGTGCCATTATTTTGCGCTGCACCCGACTGGTTTGCCGTCAACAGCCGGCTGGTCGTGCTGTTGTTGTAATTCCATTTATCAATCACGGTGCCGTTCAATAACTCGCGACGTAAATCCGCATCCCAGTACGCACCAAAGTTGATTGAGCTCGGTTTGGCCGAGGAAAGAAATGTACCGTTTGCGGCATACAATCCACCAGATGAAGCCCAGCTCTCGCTGCCGGCATGGCGAGGATCGATATCCATCGTTACTCCGCGACCGATATCGGTACGTCCACCATCATGACTCCAGATTATTTGCCCGGTACGCGCATCATGCATCTCAACACCATGCTGGCCATAGCAGCTCGGGCATTCATGCACCATAAATACTTCGAGGCCAGGACGACTCGGCAGCAAGTCTCCAAGATGTACTGCGTCACCATGACCAAGGCCGGTGCTGTACAGTCCACGGCCATTGTCATCAATGGTAGCCGCACCATAAACAATTTCATCGCGTCCGTCGTTATCTACATCACCAACAGTGAGGCTGTGAGCGCCTTGCCCTGCATAAGCACTGTTGCCACTGCTGTTACTATCGAAAGTCCAGCGTTGAGCCAACTGACCATTGCGCCAATCCCATGCAACCAAGACAGCCCGGGTGTAATAACCACGTGCCATGATCAGACTCGGCCGGGTACCATCAAGATATGCCACGCCGGCAAGAAAGCGATCAACGCGATTACCGTAGTTATCACCCCAGGAACTGACATTTCCTCGACCCGGCAAGTAATTAGTAGTGGCCATAGCGCGGCCGGTCTGGCCGTTAAAAATCGTTAAAAATTCAGGACCGGAAAGAATATAACCACTGGAATTGCGATGGTCAGCACTGGCATTACCGATGACCACGCCGGCTCCGTCGCGCGTACCATCGGCCGTTTTCATTGCCACTTCTGCTTTGCCATCGCCGTCCAGGTCGTAGACGATAAATTGCGTATAGTGCGCGCCGGCGCGAATGTTGCGCCCTAAATCTATTCGCCATAAACGAGTGCCGGATAATTCATAGGCATCAATAAATACGTTACCGGTATAGCCGGACTGGGAATTATCCTTCGCATTTGATGGGCCCCACTTCAGTATGAGTTCATATTGGCCATCCCCATCCAGGTCGCCAACACTCATGTCATTAGCAACATAGTTATAGGCGACGCCGTCAGGTGTCGTACCACCAGCAGGACGCTGTAAATTAACGGCCAGGTAGGGATTTCCCCACACGGATCCCGCAGCACTGTCACCCGTCTCACTGCCGTTAACTACAGCACGAACGGTATAACTGGCGCCGGTTGTACCACTGCCATCAAAGTAATTGGTGCTGTTGGTAATCGGTGAATTATTCAGGCGTGTACCATTACGATACACATTGAATCCGATAGCTGCTGGATCATCGCCCAGCATGCGCCAACCGACAAAAACACCGTTACCGGAGCGAATCGCTACCACACCGCGATCCAGATATTCCATCTGGCGTGCAGCTTGCGCTGGGGGCGTTAATAAAATAGAACACAAGAAAAAAGTCAGTAGGATTAAAAAAAGATAACGCATGTTGGGCAATGAGCGAGCTGAAGACACCCGCTCCAGGTGGATTGATAACATTTTTGCTCTCCTGATTATTATTGGAATAGCGGTTCATATGAACAGCTAAAAGAACTACGGGAGCGGATGCTAAAGCATATTGATCAGATAATTAAATGGGGAAGGTCTCAGAATCCTGGGAAACAGGAAACTAATTTGCTATATAAAACTGATGTTAGCAAAACGAACTATTACAATGGCGCAAGCAGTCAACATACCGAAAGAAAGTACTGTCTCTCAAGTTCTTGCCCAAAGAGAATTTTATTAATAAAACTGATTTTTGTTTATTTAAATCACGTTACAGCATTTTATAAACCCTTCAACCCTAAAGCCGTCGCCTGCCGTTTTAAAAAAGCTATATGAGCTTCACTGGTAAAATCGCCAGCATAGGGCAGTATCGTCCACACCTCATGTGCTTGCATTTGCTCCCCTGGTTGCAGGGTTTTGTATGGCGCATGAACTTCCAATTCCATCAAACTGGCGTCGGGATTTTGCGGTTGGTAATCGAGGTACAACTCAACCTGCCCCTGCTCAGGATGAATCAACGCCTCCGGTTGCAGAACAAATTGAATAATAAATACCTGGTCGTGATCAAAAGCGGCCATCCACCCGGCGACAGGTTGCATAAATGCCTTACCACGGCGAATTGTCTTGCCAGCAGGCGGTGCCGTCAATTCAAATGAAAATAATCCCTGTACAATGTTATAAACCGGAGGTGCTACGGCTTCTCCGGGAAACGGATTAACGCGCAATTTTTTTTCCTCCTGAATCGGCACGTAGACCTTGGCCTCGGCACGCACCCGTGTGTTGAACCAGATGTCCCAACTCACCGGCGTGCTACGCGCGTTCCGTGCAATCACATCCAGGCGCACACTGTCAGGGCGTTCCTTTATCAATTGATAGCGTTTGGTAAAAGCAATGCCGGATACAGGGCTAGCCGGTCCGACGAGCTCAATCTGCTTATCACTCTGTTGTGTCACATCGTGTTGACTCAATACCAGGAAAGGATCTGGCGGCCAAACCGATTTGGCTTTACGTCGTTCTTCGTTAAGCCTTTGCTGCGTCCACCACGCACTTTGCGGACCGACCCACATCTCGTGACCAAGGTAGCCAATGTTGTTGCTTTCGGCATTTACCACTGGCTCGGGAATATCACTAACTTCCTTTCCGATCCGCAAAAAATTGGGCGCTTCCTGGCGGGAAAAATGCACCACTCGCCCGCCAATATCTGGCGTAACCTCGACACGAATGTGATTATTTTTCAGCGTTAATCTGTCAATAGCTGGCGACGCCGATACTGCGCCGACATTTATTGATAAAGCGAGAAAAAGGGTCAATGTGGGGAGGATTACAATTTTTAACATAACCGCGAACCAAATGTTGTTATTGCTGTTGAGATCAGAGAAATTAAAAACCTGCGTATCATCCTACGAATCAAGTAGCAGCGCAAATTTTAATGCCACTTAAAGAAACATGCCGATGGTTATTTATGTGGATCGTTTTGTGCGGTAAGTTACATATAGCAAGGCATAAGCATCACAGCGAAGTCAGCAATTTATTGCGCCACAAGAAAGACCTATCATCAGGAAAATTTCCAGCCATCTTTCAACACGTTTAAATGGCGTAGCGCATCACACTTCGCACCTAAGTTATTCATTTTATGTAGCGCAAGGCGGTACAATTTCAGCCAATATTTCATCAATTCCAATTGCGCTTATGGCAATTGGTTGTCATTCAACGATGACATCTAAAGCTTCCATCCCGCCATGAAGCTCGGTGCCATTTGAAAAAGCAAGGAGACCGGTGTGAACAGTCTTTT
>CAMPIG010000340.1 GCA_946886255.1 uncultured Cellvibrio sp.
CCGCGCTTTAACCAGAACTCTACTTCGTCCAGAATTTCCTTGCGCACTTCTGCGCAATGAAAATTCAAGTCCGGTTGGCTCTTTAAAAAATTATGCAGGTAATATTGCCCGCGACGTGGTTCCCACTCCCAGGCGCAACCACCGAAAATCGATAACCAGTTATTCGGTGGTGTACCGTCTTCACGAGGATCAGCCCAGACATACCAATCGGCCTTGGGGTTATCTTTGGAGGTGCGACTCTTCTGGAACCAGGCGTGTTGGTCCGAGGTGTGACTCAGCACCTGATCGATAATAACTTTTATACCCAAGCTGTGCGCCCGGGTAATCAAGCGATCAAAATCCTCCAGAGAACCAAAGATCGGATCGATCGAGCGGTAGTCGCTGATGTCGTAACCGAAATCTTTCATGGGTGATTTAAAAAAGGGCGAGATCCAAATGGCATCCACGCCCAGGCTGGCAATGTAATCCAGCTTCTGGATAATACCGGGTAAATCACCGATACCATCACCGTTGCTGTCCATCATACTGCGCGGGTAAATTTGGTAAATGACGGCGCCACGCCACCAAGGAGTTTGAGTCATGATGACACCTCGCTACACCGGGCAAAAACGCTGACTACTGTTTCGGAACAAATTGCGGGGCACATAAATTATTGTCCTGACGCTTTATTATGAATTGCTTTTTTTCGGGTTTAGTCCTGGATACGTCTTCTGCCATCAACGTTCAACAGTCCTGGCAGGAGGGTAAAGAATTGACTAAATTCAAAATACGTCAGCGCTGTTCCTCTGTGCAATAGCTTACATACGTATGCATATGTTCGCGCCACGAAATACCGCAGGAAAAACCATAGAATACGTATTCATCAGCATGACGAGTCGCATAAGCAGATTTCCAAGGGCCCTGTCAGGGCGGAAAAAATGGCGGTTATTGCTGCATACGTATGCAGCCCTGCCGTTGCGTTTCCTATACCTGAATACGTATGTAAACCCTTGTATTTCAAAGATTCTCCACCTACCGTATGACCTGAATATCTCCCCATGCGGGAGGGAACAATAACGAATCGCAATTCAAGAATCTCAGCACCACCTATCAGCCCCTAGATGAATGCCGGATATTCCGCTCCCTCAGCGAATCCGTATAAAACACAAAAATAGCAGGTACGTTATATGAACCATCCAAAACCGCGCACCAGATTTTTTCCTGCAGCTCGCCCGGCAATCAAATTATTGCTGGCCAGCAGTATTGCAGTACTCGCTGCGTGCAGCCCCTCTCCTTCTGAAAACGCGGATGCAGCCGTTGCGCCAGGCGCACCGGGACAAGAATCTCGCTGGGCTTATTCCGGGAAGACCGGTATCGGAACATCCTACGAGCAATATCAGGACGGGCACTACACCGATAGCGCCGCTACCGGCCCGGTTTCCCGCGTGTGGTTTTCTCTTGCGCAGGGTATCGTTACTGAAACCATGTTCGGTTTGATTCATGAAGCGCAACTGCGTGAGATGCAGTTCTTTATCTCAGGCGAAGGTTTTGTTGACGAAGAGAAAAAAGATACCGTCAGTCATATCGAATATTTACACACCGATGACGCAGATCGCCCGCTGTCTCTGGCTTACAAAATTGTCAACAAAGATAAAGAAGGTAAGTACGAAATTGAAAAACATATTTTCACCGACCCGGACCGCAACAGCCTGGTGATGAAGGTGTTTTTTCGCGCATTGGCCGACAATATCAAACCCTATTTGTATCTTGATCCGCATATTGCCAATACCGGCAGCGCCGATCGCGCCTGGTTTGACGATAATACCTGGTATGTGCAGGACCGCAGCACAGCCTTGGCGTTAAAGACAGACGCCATCGTTACCAAAAGTACAGTCGGTTTTGTCGGCGCTTCGGATGGACTTGATGCAATAAAAAATAAAACCGATTTTATCGCTTACCAGGATACCGGCAAGCAAACCGGTAACGTTGCTCTTTTGTTACAACTACCTACGCTGAGCAACACCAACGCTGAATGGCAATTCGTGCTCGGCTTCGGAAAAAAAACGGCAGAAAGCCAGGCAAGCGCACAACATACATTGACTACTGGATATGAGCAGGTGTTGGCGAATTATAATGGCGAAGGTGCTGCTATTGGTTGGGAAGATTATGTGCAATCCCTGCCGGCATTAACGCAGCTCTCGTCCACCACAACCGACAACGGTAAGCTACTTTACGCCAGCGCACTCGTGTTAAAAGCACAAGAGGATAAAACCCACGCCGGTGCGCTGATTGCATCGTTGTCCAATCCATGGGGCGATACCAAATCAGCTGAACAATCCAAAACAGGTTACAAAGCCGTTTGGCCACGTGATTTTTATCAGGTGGCCATGGCGATGTTAGCTCTGGGCGATAAAGAAACTCCCAAGGTTGCTTTCGAATATCTACACAAAGTGCAAGTCACCAAAACCACGCCCGGTTTTACCGGCACACCCGGATGGTTCCTGCAAAAAACCCAGGTGGATGGGCAACTGGAATGGATTGGCGTGCAGCTGGATCAAACGGCTATGCCCGTCATGCTCGGTTGGCGTCTATGGCAGGAAGGTGTGCTCAGCGATGACGAAGCCACACACTGGTACCACAGCATGTTAAAACCTGCGGCCGATTTTTTGGCAAGCGGCGGAAAAATTAAACTGGATTGGAGTGACATCGAATTAACGCCGCCCTACACACAACAGGAGCGCTGGGAAGAACAAGCCGGTTATTCACCGTCCACTACCGCCGCCGTAATTGCCGGGTTAGTATCGGCCGCCGATCTTGCGCGTCTGGCTGATGACGAAAGCAGTGCGACGCGTTACCTCGCCGCCGCCGATAAATATTCCGCTATGCTGGAAAGTACTATGTTTACTACTAACGGATCGCTGCATGATGCACCGAGTGATGGCCGCTATTATTTGCGCATCACCCGGAACACGGATCCCGATGATCGCGCAGCACTGGGTACAGCCAACGGTCAACCCATGCCTGACGAAACCGAAGTGATTGACGGTGGTTTTCTGGAACTGGTGCGTTATGGTGTGCGCCCGGCGAACGATCCTTATGTGCTCGACACCCTGCCTGAGATCGACAACATGAACCTGCCGGATAAATTGCGCGTAAAGTATGAGTTTACTTTTCCCGGTGTGGAAGGCACATTCCCCGGCTGGCGCCGTTACGGTATCGACGGTTACGGTGAGGACGTCACCACTGGCTTAGCTTATGGTGCAGACAACGATCAAATGAGCGATGACCAACGTGGTCGCGTCTGGCCATTCTTTACCGGTGAGCGCGGTCATTATGAACTCGCACGGGCAAAAATTACTGGCGAGATTGATGCAGCGGATATGGACACCTTACGTAATACCTACGTAAAAGCGATGGAATTATTTGCCAACGAAGGTTTAATGTTACCCGAGCAAGTCTGGGATGGCGTGGGCAACAATGGCGAATACCAATACGGTTTCGGCGAAGGCACCAACTCCGCCACGCCCCTCGCCTGGACCCACGCGGAATACATTAAATTGCTGCGCTCCTTCCACGATCAAAAAGTGTGGGACCGTTATCCGCTGGTTGAACAACGCTACGCACAACCCAAGGAGTAACGAAGACCCGTAGGTCGGATTAGCCACCGGCGTAATCCGACAAACAAGTTAATAATAAAAGTGACACGATAATGACAAAAAAACCTCAGCTTAGCTTCTGGCAAATCTGGAACATGTGTTTCGGATTTATCGGTATTCAATTTGGATTCGCGTTGCAAAACGCCAATGTCAGCCGCATCTTTCAAACTCTCGGCGCGTCTATCGATGACATTCCCATCTTATGGATCGCCGCACCCGTCACTGGTTTGCTGGTACAACCGATTATCGGTTATATGAGCGATAAAACCTGGAATCGCCTGGGACGCCGGCGGCCCTATTTTTTGTACGGCGCACTGGCGGCCAGCTTCGCTTTATTCTTTATGCCGCACTCGCCGGTTTTGTGGGCTGCGGCCGGCATGCTGTGGATTATGGATGCATCCATCAATGTCGCTATGGAACCCTTCCGCGCCTTTGTCGGTGACATGCTGCCAGAAGAACAACGCACCACCGGTTTCGCCATGCAAAGTTTTTTTATTGGTATCGGTGCCGTTGTCGCTTCGGCCCTGCCCTGGATGATGACCAACTGGTTCGGTGTCAGCAACACCGCTGCTGCTGGTGTCATTCCCGATGCGGTGGTGTATTCGTTTTATTGGGGCGGTGCGGTATTGTTGCTCGCCGTGTTGTGGACCGTGTTCACCACAAAAGAATATTCACCGGAACAACTGGAAGCCTTCAGCCGTTATCAGAAAAGTTTGCAAGAAACGGTTTCAACGAACGAGCAACGAAAAAAACCTCGCTATTTATCCATCGGTCTGGTTTCACTTGCACTGGGTATTGCGGGTGTTGCGGTTGTAGCACAAACGCAAATTGATCAACAGTTGTATATCCTGGCTGTGGGTATCGCCCTGTTCGGGGCACTATTGTTATTGGCAAACCGATTACAAAAAAACGGTAAAACGGAAAACGGGTTCTATCACATTATCCAGGACTTATTCGCCATGCCCGGCACCATGAAGCAACTGGCCGTGGTGCAATTCTTTTCCTGGTTTGCACTTTTTTCGCTGTGGATCTATGCCACCAGCGCCGTCACCAGTTTTCATTACGACACGCAGGATACCACCACTGTCGCCTACAACGCTGGCGCCGATTGGGTCGGCGTACTCTTCGCCGCTTACAATGGCTTTGCCGCACTGGCCGCCTTCGCCATACCAATACTGGCACGCCTGACCAACCGTCGTGTCGCTCATGCGATCAACTTGTGCTTCGGCGGTATCGGCCTGATTTCATTTTTATTTATTGACGATCCGCGCTGGTTGTTGGCTTCCATGATTGGCGTAGGCTTTGCCTGGGCCTCGATATTATCCATGCCTTACGCGATCCTGTCCTGCTCGTTACCCGCCAAAAAAATGGGCGTATACATGGGCATCTTCAATTTCTTTATCGTTATACCGCAAATACTGGCGGCCAGTATTTTAGGTTTGATCGTGCGGGAATTATTTTCAGGAAAAACTATTTATGCATTGGTCTGCGGTGGTGTGCTGATGTTTCTTGCCGCTGCTGCAACCCTTTGGGTAAAAGATGAAGGCGAATAAATTGAAATCCTCAGATCAAACCAAAATTGATGCTAGCACAGTGCGAGTTTGGCGTTAGGCCTTATGTTTCGAAACCCTCAAGTCACGACTGCATGGATGCAGTGGTCCGGCATTCCGGAG
>CAMPIG010000341.1 GCA_946886255.1 uncultured Cellvibrio sp.
TGTGTTTTTTTCGGGGGGGCTGTCGTTGCGTTGTGGGGTTTGTCACCCCCCGAAACCCAAACCGTGGGGCAAATCAATCCACAACATTGTCCTTTTTGTTCCCACCCCCTACTCCGCAACGCCTGCTGTGCTAATTTCAAGATCATTTTTCTTTATGGCTGTTTTCTTAAAAAAGTTCCTGGCACAGACTCGCAGAGAATTGGGCAGAGGTTTGCGGGACCATCATCGGCATGGATGCCGATGTTGAGCCTCCATGGACGACCCACATGGATGTGGGAAGTGTCCCGAAGCGCCGGGAGCGCGAAGGGGCCGGATTCACGGCGTGTCCCGCAGGCCTCTGCCCAATTCTCCACACCAAAAAAAACCTTAAAGTCTTAACCTCACTCCAACAGAAAACCGTCTACCGTTTTCATATAAACCTTGGGGAATATCATTCGCCGTTCGATAAAAAATCACCTCGTTAGTCAAATTCACACCCTCAACATAAACCGTCGTGTTTTCTTTGGGGGTATAGGCAGCAGAAAAATCCCATTGTTGATAACCGTCAGTTTCGTCTTGTGAACCGGAAATTAATTCACCGAAGGATTTGGAACGATAGTTGTAAGAAAGTCGCGCACTGTAGCGCGGGCTTTCATAATAAATTGAAGCGTTAACTTGATCGCGCGAGTTGCCGGGTAAGCGTAAACTTTGTTGCCCATTCGGTGAAGGTACGCGGGCGTCGGTGTAGGTGTAATTGCTCAGCCAACCCATACCATTTCCCAGATCCTGTTGCCATTGCACTTCCACGCCGTTGATGCGCGCGCCTTCGGCATTGTAGGGGCGGGTGATATTCAGTTGTTGGCCGTCGATAGTTTCTGTTACGGTTTCGGTGTAAATAAATGTGGAAATATCTTTATAAAAATAGGTCGCGGAGAGGATGGCGGTGGTGTCGAAGTACCATTCGATGCCGGTGTCGAGTTGGCGGGCGCGGAATGCTTCCAGATCGGGGTTGCCTTCGGATGCCGTGCCGCTGGTGGCGTCGATAACGATGTTGGGGCTCAGGTTTTGAAAGGTGGGGCGCGCCATGACGCGTGATGCGGAAAAACGCCACAGGGTTGTATCGTTGATGTCGTATGCGATGTTGATGCTGGGAAGGTAGTCACGATAACGGCGCTGTTCTTCAACGGATTCCAAATTGCGATAAGCAAAAGATTTTTGCCGGGTTTCTACCGCACGCAATCCCAGGTTGCCGTGCAACGCGCCCTGCGCGAAATCCGTTTTAAAGTAGGTCGCCGTAATATATTCATTAATACGATAGAAAGCGGCGGGATCATCGTGATAGATCATTAATCCTTCCGCCAATAATGGATCTATGACAGCGGCAATCATGTGCTGGTCGGCCCAGGCAAAACGCGTGAGCGATCCGGCGCTGGCGGTGTTGCGATGCAGTGTTGGCGTCAGGCCGCTGGATACTTCGTCGAGACCAATCTGTTCCAACGTCGACCATTGCGCATGCGTCGTATCAATGCGGCCCAAGCGGCGATTATTTTCGATACTGTGGTCGCGCCATTTAATGCCGAGTTTAATGTGTTGAAAAAAAAGCGCATCCAGGTCTCGCTCAATATCCATTTGCCCATAGGTTTCCTCGTCTTCCATCCTGCGCAGCCAATCGCGGGAATCACTGGAGAAGCGCGCGAGGCTGGCGGGATCTTGTGGATCGAGATCTAGATAACTCACTTCAATACTGTCGCGACTTAACGAAAAACGGTGTCGCGTATCGCCCAGAAAACGATACAGCCGATCGTGATCGGTACCACCGGCGGCGCTGGTAATACCCAACTGGGTATGCCATTGCCACACAGCACCTTGATAACGCATATCCAGATCATACAATGCACTGCGCACATAAGCCTGGCGAAAGATACTGTCGATGGCCGCACCGACACTGTCTGGGTTATTCATGACACCACCGAGCAGCGTTTGTCGCCCATCACCGGTTGCACCGAAACGCGGATTGCTCACGGTCACGGGTGGCGTTTCGCGCAATTTAAATCCGCCTGGCATAAATAAAAAATTCTGATTGCTGTTGTTCATTGCCATCGAGGATTCGACATAATTCAATGCCAATTCCCAAGCCGCGACCGGCCGCCATTGCAGCGTCACATTGTTGGTCTGGCGTTCACGCTCCTGTTGAAAAATCGCGGAACCACCGCCCCAGATAACATAGACATCTTCCGTCACCTGCCCTTGGTCATCGACGATCTCATAGCGCGAGTTATCGGGAAAGGCTTCCAGACCATCGCGGCGCATATGGCGATTTTGCCAGTTAAACGAAGCCAGCATGCCCAGCGTCTCAGCCGAATTTTTCCAACTGCCTAGTAGCGATATTTGTGGGTCCCAGGCATCAGGCAACTCACTGTATTGTCCTTCCAGGTTTATGCGTAACGTGTTGTTGTCCATGTCGAAGGGCTTATGGGTGTAAATAATCACCGTACCACCGATGCTGCCTTCATCAAGATCGGCGGTGGGACTTTTGTGTACCGCCAGGGACGCGATCAATTCCGAGGCGAGGATCGTGTAATTAAAACCGCGACCGGGATTGTCATTCGCCCACCAATAAGCAGAGGCAACATTTTGGCCATTCATCAGGGTGCGGTTGATGTCTTTGTCGGTCCCGCGAATATTAATATCCCGCCCTTCGCCCCAAATGCGATCCACCGATACACCGGGAATACGTTGCAAGGCATCGGCAATATTTTTATCCGGAAATTTTCCGACATCTTCAGAAGTGATTGCATCCACCACCGAATCCGCATTTTTCTTTTGCGCCAGATTACGCTTCACACTACCGCGAATGCCGGTGATGAGCATTTCATCGGGAACGGCCAACGATGGTGCCACCTCTTCCTGCACACCATCACCTAAAAAATCCGGTGAAACCGCGTCCGCGTCGGGTGCCGGCGGTGCAACAAAGATAACAATGGCGTTGTTGCGCAGGGTGTATTGCAGTTGTGTATGATGCAGCAAGTGCGCAATGGCTTCGCGCGCAGTGAATTGTCCGTGCAGCGGTGTTACACGGATAGCAGGAATGTCTTGGGGACGAAAAAGAATTTGTAGCTCAGATTGTTCGGCAAAATGTGTCAGGGCCGTGGCGAGCGGTTGGGCATCAATAGTGTAGGTATAACTGTTCGCAAAAACTCCGGAGATGAACAACCCTAAACCGGCAGCCAGGGTCCATCGTCGCAGTAAAACCATAAAGGTCAGTTGTTTCATCCAACTGCTCTTGCCGATATTGAAAGGAGTTTTATCCGCCAGACCGATGGCGTCGAAGCAACATACCAAATCATCCGCCACAGCAACAGATCAAGTTCCTCAATATCAGACCCACTTCCTCAGCATCAGACCAGGTTCCGCTTTTATAACGGAACCAGCAAGCAGAACCCGAGTCCACTTTTTTGGCACCTCGTGTCGGGTTTTGCGTGCTATTTACGTTATAGGGATTGTTGCTCAGGATAAGATACAGCGGCACTCGCTCTTAACACCCGGTCATTCATCGACCACAGGCATTTTAACCACGCGGAAGTCACTCATGTCGTCGGGCAAACCCAACCTCACGCTGGTTTCGAGCCAGCCTCCCGCGTCCGCCAGCGATACCGGCAATTTATCGGTTGAAGCCCTGTACCACTGTTATCGCCACAGTTTGCTGAACTACCTGGCGGGTATCCTGCCGGGGGGGCGCCAGGATGCAGCGGAGATCCTCCACGAAACCTATGTGCGCTTGCTACGCCAGGAAGACCTGACACGCTTGCAGGAAAATCCACGCGCTTACATCTTCGCTATCGCCACCAACCTGGTGCGCGATTCGTTGCGCCGGCGCAGCAGTCGCATGACCGATGCCCACATCGACTTTGATGAACTGGAATTTCCCAGCGATGAATCTACACCAACCCGCGCGCTGGACTGGGAGGATTCCCTGAATCGACTGAAACAATCACTGCTCGAACTCCCGGTCATCACCCGACAGATTTTTTTACTCAGCCGTTTTGACGAACTGACCTATCCGGAGATCGCCGATGCGCTCAATATCAGCACGCGCACGGTGGAACGCCATATGAGCACCGCCATCAAAGCACTGCAACATTCACTTGAAGATTTACTATGAATCAGTCTGTTACTGAAAAAAAAACCCGCCGCGCAATCAAAGCAGAGGCTGCTCTCTGGTTTGCCAAACTGCGTGCGCCGGAGTGCGACCCAGAGTTACAGCAGGATTTTGATACCTGGCTGAAAGAAAACCCCGCCCACGAATTGGCTTACGAACAATGCTGCACTCTGTGGCTGATGACCAATAACCTGCGCGACGATGAAGATATCCAACGTGAATTAATCAGCGCCCGTCAGGAATTGGAACCGGGCTATCGCCAACGCAGTGTTCGTTTGAATAACCCCGGCAATTGGCTGGCTTATGCTGCGGTAATGATGCTGTTCTGCATCGGTTTTATCTTCAGCATTAATTACCTCAGTGAAGAGGAGTTCAGCACGCGGATTGGCGAACAACGGTTGGTGCAATTACCCGATGGCTCTACAGCTATGCTCAATACCGATACGATAATTAGCGTGCATTATTCCGGCAAGAAAAGACGCATTCGCTTGCGCCAGGGCGAAGCCTATTTTGATGTGAACAAGGATAATCAACGGCCGTTCGAGGTGTCGGCAGCAGGCAGCGTGGTCAGAGCTTTGGGCACCGAGTTTAATGTCGCCATTCGCGATCAAACCTTGTCGGTGGATGTGGCCGATGGTGTGGTGGAATTGAGATCCAAAAACCCCTTGAACATGGATCAATCTATCATCACGGAAATTCGCGAAGGTGAAGCCGTCAATTACAAAAAGGGTGATGAAGCCACCAAGGTAGAGACTGCCAGGCTGACTCGAATTTCGGCGTGGCAAACGCGCAAGATTTATTTCGATGCGGATACACTCGCCGATGCAGTGGCTGAATACAATCGCTATATCACGGAAAAAATTACCGTGGTGGACAACGAGTTAAATCAGCAGCGCATTACCGGCATTTTCCATTTGGGCGATCTGGATACTTTTATTTTCAGCCTGGAGCAAGCGCTTAATGCGCGCGTCGAACGCAGCGGTCACACTATCCTGGTGATGAAAGGCCTGGATTTGCCAACAGAAAGTTAACGCACCGCTCGCTTCACTCTGCACGTCGCAGGCAGCGTGCATCCCAGGCTGACTTGCATGCACCGATAAACTGCGCTAAAACGCATCCGCGTTTTTTGCGGAGAATCAGTATCATGAGCAG
>CAMPIG010000342.1 GCA_946886255.1 uncultured Cellvibrio sp.
ATATTACCTACGGCAAGTTGGCCAGCCTGATGGCGCGCGGCGCCCAGATAAAAACTACCCCCTTGACGGAAGCCTTTACCATTGAGGACTACGCCAATAATTACGGCACCCGCGCTCTGCCACTGATCGCCCTCGACCCAAACAACCGCACCTTTATATATACAGCTGGAATGTATACGCCGGAGGCGAACACCAAGGAAAATAACGCAGCACCTCGCCATGAGCCGACCAAGCGTGCCTGGACACCCAAAGCGGGCTGGCAGATTGTCAGTTTGATTACACCGGAGACTGAAGCGAGGCCTGTCATGCCTGAAGATTCACAATAAAAGCCAATAAGCTGTCCACCCGGATAACTTAACTTTAAGAGCGCACAACGTGAGTTTGCCGCTCAGGTTTTTGTTTCGAAACCCTCAAATCACGGATGATTTGCGGGAGCTACAGGGACGATTCATTCACCACATCCCTGTGGTTCCCCCTTCGGCAGCTTCGCTGTGCAAATTGGCTATCCTGCCAATTTGTTATGCGTTTTCGAAACAAAAACCTGAGTGGCAAACGGACTACGAAGTGCCTATATCGCACCAGAAATGCCCTCCTAACATCCTGCCTCACCTTTTTTAGTGCAATCCACCACCCCAAAACAGTCAGCCTTTTAATTTATTGTCCAATCAGTCAGCTTATTTCAGGTATTCGCATAAAGGGGAATGAAAGTTGCAAATCAGGGGCAACAACGAGTGAACCCTGGGAGCTAACGATGCAAGCTTTTATTGAAAACATGCCCAAAGCGGAATTGCATGTCCACCTGGAAGGAACACTGGAACCGGAACTCAGTTTTGAACTGGCACAGCGTAACCAGATTGTCCTGCCCTACAAAACACCTGACGAATTGATCGCTGCGTACAACTTCTACGACCTGCCCTCTTTTTTAACTATCTACTACGCCGCCATGGATGTGCTGCGCACGGAAGCCGATTTTTACCAACTCACCTGGAATTACTTGAGCAAGGCCCGTAGCCAGAACACGCTCTATGCCGAAGTGTTTTTTGATCCGCAAGCGCACACCAGTCGCGGTGTGGAATTTGGGGTCGTTATTACAGGCATTCACAAAGCCCAAATCGATGCCCGAGAAAACCTCGGTATAGAAAGCCAATTAATCATGTGCTTCCTGCGCGACATGAGCGCGGAATCTGCGCTGGCTCATCTGGAGATGGTCAAACCCTATCGCGACTGGATTATTGGTATAGGGCTGGATTCGGATGAAAAAAATAATCCACCGATAAAATTCGCTACCGTTTTCAAACAAGCGCGCGACATGGGATTAAAACTGACGATGCACTGTGATGTGAATCAGCAGAATACCCTGATTCACATAGGTCAATGTCTTGATGACATTAGCGTAGACCGCATCGACCACGGCGTGAATTCCTTAGAAGACGAGGCGCTATGCGAAGCAATAAAGACACGCGGCATAGGACTGACGGTATGTCCGGTATCCAACCGCTTTGTAGTGCAATCACTTACCTCCACAGAAATTCGCACCATGCTGCAAAAAGGCATGCTCGCCACCATTAATTCCGACGACCCTGCTTATTTCCGCGCGTACCTCAATGAAAACCTGGTAGAGCTGCAACAGGAAGGGCAATTCACCAGCGAAGAAATCACCACTCTGGTTGGCAATGCATTTCGTGTCGCCTGGTTGCCGGAAGCGCAGAAAAATCACTACCTGATGCTACTCAACGAGTATATCTCCATGACCGCTACCCAGCCTGCCAATTAATTTTTATCGGGATAAAATGCCATGAAATTTTTAATCACCAAGCATGTGATTTTGTTCATTATGAGCAGCTTTTTAGCGTGTTTAACATTGGCGAGTCACGCACAGGAAAAGCCGCGCTTTTATGAGCCGACAGATACTATCGTGATACTCGGCGCTGTGCCCCAGGAAATTCCGGCACTCATTGATGCATTGGAAAACCCTGAGAAAAAGACATTGTGGGGCATCCCTTACTGGCAAGGAAAGCTCCATGGCAAGCCCGTGGTTATCGCCATTACCGGTATCGGAAAAACCTTCACCGGCATGACAACCACGTTGTTCATCAAGGAATTTAAACCGCGCATGGTACTCATGACCGGCACCGGTGCACGCATCAACCAACAGTTGCGCACGGGTGATGTTATTGTGGCCACCCGCACCTATGAGCACGACTACGGCAGCCTCACCGCAAAAGATATGGTGTATCGTCCGATGAACGGACCTGATGACGGCAATGAGGTAACCAATGAATTCAAACCTTCGGCTTCCATGTTGGCGCTGGCTAAAAAAGCCATGGACACCTATGAGCCGCAAACCGTAACCGCAAATAACAGCACCTATAAAAATTCGGTGCGCTACGGTGTTGTGGCTTCATCGGATTTGTTCGGTGTCCCGCAGGTCCGCATTGATCTGCTGCGCAATCAGTTCAAGACCGACATCATGGAGATGGAATCCGCTCCTTTGGGCCATGTGTGCGAATCTCTCGGCGTACCCTATTTAATTGTACGCGCGGGTTCCAATGTCGCTCAGGAAGCACCCAATGATGATTATCTGCGCCTTGGCCCTATTGCCGCGCGGGAAGCGGCAAAATTCTCCTTGCACCTGGTGAAGGTTTTATAAAAAGAGATTTCCGCAAGGCGGACAAATAAAATGATGTGTCTGTCTGTTTTCATAAGACTGGCTGTGCTGTTCATTATGGTTTCTCTACTACGCTGAGATTCATTTAAATAACGGCATTGGTGCACTATTGAATGGCGCGACGTTTATTTTTTTCTGAAAGCCCAGAACAGGCGTATACCCAGCAACACCGCCGCAATAGCACCGTAGACAGCCGCCTCAAAATAACTGGAGCGCACCTGCCATAAGACATGTATCCAGACCAGCACTAACGCAAGATAAACCAAGCGATGCAACTTGACCCAGTTTTTCCCCAAGCGCCGCATCATCTTTTGTGTTGATGTAATACCCAAGGCAATCAGAATTAACAACGCCGGAAATCCTACGGTTATGTAGGGTCGTTTGATGGTTTCAGAAATAAGGCGACTGAAATCCAGGCCGAGGATAAAAATCAGATACGACAACAAATGCAGCACGCCGTAAAACAAGGCAAATAAACCCAGCATCCGGCGGTGCGGCATCAGCCAGTTCCATTTCAGTAAACGGCGTAAGGGTGTGACAGATAACGTGATAAATAAAAAATAGATCGTCCATTCGCCAGTGAATAGCACAATGGTTTTCGCGGGATCAGCACCGAGTTGTTGGGTGACGGTGTTGAAGACCAGCCAGGCGAAAGGAATAAGTGCGCAGAGAAAGATGATAAGGCGTCGCCAGCTGGTGGGGATTTGTTGCACGGGGTTATCCGGGTTGGGTTGGTTAGAAAGTTGGTTGTCGGATTACGCGGCTTTGCCGCTAATCCGACCTACGGTACGGTTAGTAGTATTTTTTTAGGTCCATGCCTTTGTAAAGGTGGGCTACTTCGTCGGCGTAGCCGTTGAATAATTGAGTGTCGATTATATTCGGGCTGAACAAGCCGCTGGGTAACCGTCGCTCGGTGGCCTGACTCCAGCGCGGATGATCAACCTTGGGATTTACATTCGCGTAAAAACCGTATTCCTGGGGCGCGCTGATATTCCAGGTCGTCGGCGGTTCTTTTTCGGTGAACTCAATCTTTACGATAGATTTAATGCTTTTAAAACCATACTTCCAGGGCACCACTAACCGCAAGGGCGCACCGTTCTGATTCGGCAATACCTTGCCATACAAACCCACCGCCAACATCGTCAACGGGTGCATGGCTTCATCCATGCGCAAACCTTCAACATAAGGCCAATCAATACTGCTGAACGCACTCTTCTGCGCGGGCATTTGTTTGGGGTCTTTGAGTGTAGTGAAGGCCACGTACTTCGCATTCCCCGTCGGCTCAAAACGCTTCAACAAACTCGCCAGTGGAAAACCAACCCAGGGAATCACCATCGACCAGGCCTCAACACAACGCAGACGATACACCCGCTCCTCCAGCGCCATTCCTTTCAGAATATCCTCCAACGTAAACCGACCCGTCCTCCCCGCCTCTCCGGCTACTTCTACCGACCAGGGATGCGGCTGAAAATCTTTACTGTTCTCCGCCGGATCATCCTTGTTGTAACCAAACTCATAAAAATTGTTGTACTGGGTAACATGCTCGTAAGGCGTCAACTTATCACTCACATTTCGAGAATCCGCCTTCGCCGACGCGATCTGCCGCTTCAACCAATCCGGCCCCCTATTCTCCGCCTCCACCACATGAACCGGCTCCGCCAACACACCCGGCACCACCATCCCCGCCGCACCCAACACACCCACCGAAAAAGCCCCACGCATAAAATCCCGCCGCGCACGATAGATCGCCTCGGGGGTAATTTCTGAAGAGGGAATATCCGACGGCTTCTTGATTAACATGGCAGTTACCTTGAAGAAATACAGTTACCAGGAATGAGTTAAAAACGTTATCAATTTTTCCCCAAGCACGTTCCAGCAGAGGGAATAGCAGTGGTTATCCTGAGACCATCAGCAGCAAGGATGCTGCTGTTGAGCCCCCACGGAGGGGTTCACGGCGTGTCTCAGGATAACCACTGCTATTCACGGACACACCAACTACTTAATCAAATACACCACATACACCTTAGCCTTCGCCCGAATCACCCCCGGCTCAAACGGCTCCGAACTCTTCATCCGCATATCCGCACTCACCGCCAACCCCTGCGCAGACTCACCATAAACCTCACGATTCGGCACCAGGAAATACGTTTCCTCACGGCGCAACTCAAACTCCGAAATCGAATACACATCACCCAGCTTGCGCCCTTGCGATTCCACCAAAGCCGCCGCCCGCGAGCGCGCATCCTCCAACGCCTTGATCAACGCCTGGTCACTTACCACCTTCTCATCCGACACCGACAAACTCGTATCTACAGTGTTAGAAATCTTCGCATCCATCAGCGCCTGCATCAGCTCGCCATAACGCTCAAGGTCGCGCAGGGTAATATCCACCTGACGATAAACCCGGCTGCCGCGCGGCACCTGCTTACCTTCGACATAATCGTAAACCGGGGTAACCTGCAACGCCGTGGTCGCAATATCGCGCGCTTCAATATCCATCGCTTTCAGGGTATTGATCAGATGCACTGAACGCTTGTCCACATCGGCCTTGGCGACACCGACATCCATATTCTCCGATGTCAGGCCCAGGGTAATAGTCATCTCATCGGGGATGACCTCAAT
>CAMPIG010000343.1 GCA_946886255.1 uncultured Cellvibrio sp.
GGGCGGGTTCAGGCGGGCCACTGCATTCGTTTATGGTCTCAGGACCAGCCATTGGCACCGGCTGACTTGCCGGAGATTCGCACCACCGATTATGTTCCGTTAGTGTTGCGTCTTGCGCATTGGGGAAGCGGGGCGGATCAATTGAACTGGCTTGAATCGCCGAATCATTTGGCAATGGTACAGGCGCAACAACAATTGCAATCCTGGCATCTGCTTGATGCACACGGCAAAGTAAACTTGGCCGGCGAACAGGTCAGCGAGTTAGGTACACATCCGCGTATCGCCACTCTTTTGCAGTCGATGGTTCACGAAGGCGGATTGCCGGAATCTGCTTTGTTGCTCGCACTTGCTTTGCATTTTGAATTAAATCCTGCGGTGGATATGCCCACCTGGTTGGCGGAAGCTACGCAGGAACTGCAACGGCAAGCGCATTGGCGTTTGCAAAAAAAACGTTGGCTTGCCGTGCTCCATGCGCAGGTAAAACCGCAATCAGTTTTGCCCGTGCAACAACTGGCACTTGCTTTCAGTGATCGCATTGGTTTTCGACAGGATTCAGGGCGTTATCGCTTGAACTCAGGCATCAGTGTTGAACCTACGCATTCCCTGGATACTGCCTGGGCGATTTTTCCGGTGATACAACCGCGTACAAAAGGCCACGCTGGTTTGGGTATCGAATTAACCCTGACTGCTGAACAGCAACGCCAGCTGAGTCAGTGTCAGAGCCATCTGGTTTTTAAACAGAATCAATGGCAACGTCAGTCGCAATGGAAGATGGGCGGTGTGATTATCGCTGAGCAAACCGATGTTGTCGCCGATGATGAACTGGCGTTTGCATTGCTTGAGCATTTGCACGCAATCATCGCTGACAAAGGCTTGCGGGGTTTGACATGGTCTGCCAATGCAGAACGACTGTTGCAGAGTGCAAGGCTGATTGCACGTTATGATCTTCTGGCTCTTCCACCGCTGGACGAGGCCAGTTTGGTTAGTCAACTTAGGTTGTGGTTGCAACCTTTCCTAACAGCTCAAACGCAACTGGATAAATTGCCCTGGCGGGCCGGGCTTGAATTTTATCTCGGCTATGAAAATTGCCAAAAAATTCAGGCCATCTTGCCGGAGACTATTCAATTACCCAGCGGTCGTCATGTGAGCCTGACGTTCGCCGCCGATGGTGCACCGGAAATATCCGCCAAGCTGCAAGAATTTTTTGGTTGTAGCGGTCTGCACCTGGCAAATGGTCGTATACCTTTGCGTATCCATTTGCTATCGCCGAACGGCAGCTCATTGGGTATTACGACGGACCTGAGCTCATTCTGGCAACAGGCTTATCCGGAAGTGAAAAAAGAAATGCGCGGTCGCTATCCTCGTCATCCTTGGCCGGATAATCCGCTTGAACATGTAGCAACGGCGCTGACAAAAAAACGATTGCAGCATAATTCGCCGTCGTAAGATTGGCGTATTTATCCTTATATTTTTCGTCTATGTTCGTTAGGGCACTTATCGCTTAAATTGCTGTGGATCTCTCACTCCGGCCAGCTAAACTTGGCTATACTTTAAACGTTTCTGCGCGATATCTGACTTGGGGCTTGAATCTGTTTATCGACAGGTGATGGGATGAAAAAAATCGCTGCGGCTTTTATCAGTTGCTTTGCTGCCTTCGCCCATGCGGATGACAAACCGTATTGGAGTGATGCCCTGTCAGCGGAAGACGTCGCTTATTTTGATGAGATGTTACGAGTCGATGCCACCGCTAATCCTGTTATGTCCTCTCCTGAGATCAACCCTGAATGGCGTTTGATTAGTCATCCACAACCTATAGTTGAAGTCGGTTCACGTTATGCATTATCCGTTGTTGAAGTAGCGTATCCCGGCCAATATAGCGACGTTGTCTATAGCTTTACGGAAAAAAACCTTAACGACAATCTCGCGGTATTTTTGCAAGTCAGTCACACCGAAAATAACGCTGCCCTGAGTCATGAATATATTGGTACCGGTATCCTGGTGAATAATCGTTGGCGCGCCGGCGACGGCATCGGTTTGGGTATTGCCCACGCCCGTTCCAGCGATCTTCAACAACAGATTTATCCGGACTGGGAATCCGCCGAGATGGCTTGGGAGTTAAGTTATTTCGGCCATCTGCTCAATCGACTGAACGCCCAGACCAGTGTGTATTACATTCAACACCCGGTTCAGGATGTCGAGATCAGTGACTCCATTGCGGCGCAGCTGCGTGTGCATTTCAAATTCTGATCGTGCTTCCCAATCATTTTTATAATAATTTTTCCCGCGTTGAGTACCAGGATGTTTTTTTGAATAAAAATAAGCAGTTAATCAGGGACGCGTTAATGTGTGGGAAAAATTTCGCGTTATTAACGAAAAATAATTTAAATGGATGACAAAGCGGTGAAGGTTATTGTACTGGTTTCTTGCCGGATCGCAGTTAGTAGATGAGCCAGGCTTTGTTATGGAAGCAGCTGTTGATGTTGAGTTGACGGCAACCACCTATTCTAAGGAATGTATGCAATGAAAACTCCCTCTCTGATACGATTGTTTTTTTCATCTTGTGTTCTGTTTATTTTCTCATTTTCAGTGACGCAAACATTTGCATTTTCATCAGCATGTAGCAGTTTGTCTTCGGCGTGCTGGGGTGGACCATCGAGCGCTTCAAATTCTTCAAGTTCTTCAAGTTTTTCAACCTCTACAAGCTATACATCCGTATCCGCAACATCGGCATCCGCATCTACGTCGGCTTGCGGTATATATTCAACGTCCAGTTCTTCTAGCTCCAGTAGCCCGACGGTTCGCGTTGTGCAATGTGAAATCGCCGGTTCCAACCAATGGGGGAATGATTATCAAACGACAGTTAACGTCACCAATACCGGAGCCGTAGCTGTCAGTGAATGGGAGGTTTACATCGCGCTGGCCGATGGGCATACCCATAATCTGGGTGGTGGTTGGGGCATTAATACGTCTTTCGATGGGCAGATTATCACCGCTAGAAATGCTGCCTGGAATGGTGCTCTTCAGCCCGGACAGACGACCAGCTTCGGCATCGCTGGCACACACCCAGGGACGTTCATCGAGCCACAATGTATCAATGGATCTCTGCCTGATCGCGCACCTGATGCCAATGTCAGTATTGAAAGCTATGGCCCCACGGTGTTTGTTGATGCGGGGGATTCGATTGATCCTGACGATAACCCATTAACTTACGAAATTGATTTTGGTGATGGTGAGGTTATTCATTACAGCAACGCCTGGCACACTTACAGAACAGCGGGTGACTACATCGTCACAGTGGCCGTTTCCGATGGGGAATTGACAGACATTTACACAGAAGTTGTTAGCGTGACGGAGTACAGTGGCGGCAATCGTGCACCGATTGCGATGCTGGCGGTGGGGTCGGATCGTGGGCGCATTTATGGTCGGGCCAATGCAGCCTTCGATGAAGACGGTGACACACTGACCTATACCTGGGATGTGGGAACCGGGCCCAATACCTCAACCAATCCTTCGTCTCCGAGCCGTTACGTTAATGGTGGAGCCTATATCACCGTTACAGTGAGCGACGGCGAATTAGCCGATACCAAGCAAGTATTTGCACCCGCTAATTGTGCCTATTGGTATGACTTCCGCGCATCCGCTAATTTTGAGTATCGCCTGGACGATATGACCGTGTATGTCGATGCGCGTGATTCCGAGGCGGCATATAACATTAACTGGACCTTTGGCGATGGCACCACGAGCAATGATCTGGTCACGTCGCATACCTATGTTGAGCCGGGAATTTATCGCCTGATTCTTTCGGCATCCGGTATTCCGTTTTCTGATACGGAAGCAGTGACATTGGTTGTCGGTGACGTGCAGGATAATGAACCGCCCGTTCCTGCTTTGGTTTGTGAAGAATCCACCATGGATTATATCGATGGTCCCGTGACCACGTGCGATGTGTCGGGCACGTTTGACCCGGACGGCGATTATCTGACGTACATCGTTGATTGGGGGGATGGTTCTTCCAGTGGTGTCGCCTCATATACAAGGTTCGCTCATCAATACGAAGAGCCTGGTGATTACGTCATCACCTTAACGGTATCAGACACATTGAACACGGTGACTGAACAATTTAACTGGACATCTTCCGGGCAAATAGATGAGCCCAACGAACCGCCGGTGGCGGCAATTGCCTGTACCGAAGTGGAACGTGCGGTAGAGCAACCCGATGGAGCAAGTGTTGAACAATATTTCACGGCGTGCAGCGGCGTAGGAACTGTCGACCCAAATGAAGACGATGATCTGGTGTTTTCCTGGGAGATGGGTGATGGCGCAACATACGAAACCACACGCTCCATTGATACCGTGTTCCATCAATATCAAGTTGCCGGCAGTTACACGATCACCTTGACAGTGAGTGATGGTGAGTTTACCGACACCATCACTCGCGAGGTAGAGTCCAGTGGTATCGACATCCCGGACAACAATACACCGCCACTGGCTTGCTTCCGGATTATTCAAAATGCCATCTATCCGCCGCCCTTAAATGCTACCTTTGACGCGAATTGTTCATCTGATGCGGACGGTGACACCCTGACTTATCTGTGGGAGTTCGGTGATGACTCAACCGCAACCGGTGTAATGACTTCCCACCGATTTGCTAATCCCGGGCGCTACGAAACCCGCTTGACGGTGAGTGACGGCCGAGCATCGCACTCTACTATTCATACGGGCATTTATGGGGCTGTCGGCACGGCGCAGTGTGAATATGTTTTGACCAGCGAATGGAGCACGGGTTTTACCGGTGCGGTGCGCATCACCAACGAGGGCGTTGCCCCCTTGAATGGTTGGCGGGTGGAATGGCAGTACGCGGGCGGTGATCACATCAGTAGTGCATGGAATACGCAATTCTCTGGAAATAATCCCTACACGGCGGTCAGTCTCGGTTGGAATGCAGTAATACAGCCGGGACAAACAGTTGAATTTGGTTTCCAGGGTACCAAGCCTGAGGGAATTGCAGCCGAAGTTCCCACGGTTATGGGTGCAATATGTGAGTAGTGAATACATGATTTGCAATTAAGCGTAATGAAAACCGGCACGAGTAGTGCCGGTTTTTTTGTGCATGTGAAATCGCCGGGGTTTATGAATTATTGTGGTAGGTCTGGCCGGGGAATTTGTAATTTATAACCCACACCGTAAACCGAATGAATAATCTCTTCGTCAGTCAGTTGCAGTAATTTTTTTCGTAATTTGGTGAT
>CAMPIG010000344.1 GCA_946886255.1 uncultured Cellvibrio sp.
TTTTGCGCTTTTTTATTGGGTTTTGATAAACTTTTCGCGTAATTTGTTGTTTAATTGGCCGCCTTTTGTGGCGCGCCAATT
The DNA here is from genome assembly GCA_946886255.1 of uncultured Cellvibrio sp. Next base: position 82 of record CAMPIG010000344.1, read on the forward strand.
GCGGCTCCTGTTATATCATTTTAATGAGGGATAGGCTGGGAATGAGCTTATTGGTTCAGAAGTATGGTGGTACCTCTGTTGGTTCCATCGAGCGTATAGAAGCTGTTGCCGATAAAGTGGCCGCATTCCGTGCTCAAGGCCACGACATGGTCGTGGTTTTATCAGCTATGAGTGGCGAAACCAACCGTTTGATTGGGTTGGCACAGCAGATTCAACAAACGCCAGATCCACGTGAATTGGATGTTTTGGTGTCGACAGGTGAGCAGGTAACCATTGCTCTTTTATGTATGGCGTTGAAAAAGCGCGGTGTTGACGCAAGATCCTATACCGGCGGTCAGGTTCGCATTCTGACTGACAATGCTCACACCAAAGCCCGTATTCAAGCTATTGATGAAGCCAACATGAGGACCGATCTGCAAGCGGGTCGAGTTGTTGTTGTGGCCGGATTCCAGGGCGTAGATGAGCAGGGCAACATCACTACTTTGGGGCGTGGCGGCTCGGACACAACGGGTGTCGCTCTGGCTGCAGCGCTTAAAGCCGACGAATGTCAGATCTATACCGATGTAGACGGCGTATATACCACTGATCCTCGTGTGGTGGAGTGCGCCCGCCGATTAGAAAAGATTACCTTTGAAGAAATGCTGGAGATGGCCAGTTCGGGGTCCAAGGTACTGCAAATTCGTTCTGTGGAATTTGCCGGTAAATACAATGTGCCTTTGCGCGTGCTGTCCAGTTTCAAAGAAGGCCCAGGCACCCTGATTACCCTCGATGAGGAAAATTCTACGATGGAACAACCGATTGTTTCCGGTATTGCGTTTAACCGCGATGAAGCGAAAGTGACTGTTGCCGGTGTACCAGATACACCCGGCGTGGCCGCCAAGATTCTGGCCCCTATTGGTGCAGCCAATATTGAGGTCGATGTGATTGTGCAAAACGTTGCAGCGGATAACACCACTGATTTGACGTTCACTGTGCATAAAAATGACATGAATAAAGCCGTTGCTGTGCTGCAGAGTGTCGCTAAGGAAATTGGCGCACGTGAAGTCCGCAGTGATGACAAAGTCGCCAAGGTGTCTATAGTTGGTGTAGGCATGCGTTCCCATGCTGGCGTAGCATCGCGCATGTTTACGGCTCTGGCGCAGGATAGTATTAATATTCAAATGATCACTACCTCTGAAATCAAGATTTCGGTGATTATTGATGAGCGTTATCTGGAGTTGGCTGTGCGTAGTTTGCACACCGCATTTGGCCTGGATGCCGAGCCGTCGGAGAGCAGAGTGCGGGGGTAATTGTTCTCCACGCGGCACAAATAACAGAAAGACTCTAGCGGTACAGCAAGACTGTTTGGTGGGTTACAAACAGAAAGTTTTGGGGGTTTCTTCCTTTTCGCTAAAAGTAGACGATACTTATTCCGGAGCTAAGCAGTTCTGGTGGCGACAGGGGTTAGTCGAGAGACGGCGAAGGACATTGGAGTCTCAGTCGTACTCTTACAGGATGAGTGAAGGAGATTAATGATGTTGATTTTGACCCGCCGTATTGGCGAAACCTTGATGGTTGGTGATGAAGTAACCGTAACTGTACTGGGTGTGAAAGGCAACCAGGTTCGGATCGGTGTCAATGCACCGAAAGATATTGCAGTGCATCGCGAAGAAATTTATCAGCGTATTCAACGCGAAAAGCAAAATCAGGATGAGCAGCCCAACTAGCCATTCATGGCGTTGGGGTTTGTTCGTATAACCTGCTCTATGTGTACTCGCGGCGGAGATTATCTAATAAACCGCCGCGCAGTTCGCTTTAAAACCGTTCCCTTTATAAAACCTATTTCATACCGCCAAGCTTATGCCAAAGAGTCCCTTTTAACGGCATAAAGTTGAGATCAAGTCTTTGATTTTTTTTGAAATATGGTATTATGCCGCTCCTGTTGAGACAGCGACCTGCTTTTAAGTCAGCTGAATTTTATAGACATTTCAACAGGTTACAAATTGATCCTTGGGTTAATTTGGTTTTATCCGGAGAGGTGGCCGAGTGGCCGAAGGCGCGCCCCTGCTAAGGGCGTATACCCGTTAAACGGTATCGAGGGTTCGAATCCCTCTCTCTCCGCCATATTAAAAAGCCCGGTTAGCGATAACCGGGCTTTTTTATTTTTGATCACGAATGCTTCGGAATCCGTTTGTCATTAGGGTAAATATTTCGAAAGCACATAAATGCATCCCTGTAGCTCCTTCAATTCATCCATGAATTGTGAGGATTTTGAAACATTTACCCTAGCGCCAAACTCGCATTGTGCGAACTTCCAGCTTTACAAAGAATTTATTTTAGTTATCTCTTCATTTAATTTTTCCAGCGAATTTTGATATTCGATAACGCGTGTGCGCTCATTGGTTACAATTTCCGCAGGAGCTTTTTCCAGGAAAGCGGGGTTACTTAACTTTGACGTTATCTTGTCAATTTCTTGCTGGAGCTTGCCCTGTTCCTTTTTAAGTCGGGCAATCTCTGCATCCTTATCGATCAGGTCTGCCATTGGCACCAGTATTGTCATACTGCCAATGACCCCCGAAGCCGAAAATGGCCCTTCTTCTGTTTGCTCGAGCCATGAAATATTTTCAATGGATGCCATTTTCTTCAGTAGTGGCTGGTTTCTATCTAGCACTTCCTTGTAACCATGGGATGCGCCTTTGATATAAATAGGTAAATCCTGCCCCGGGGGTACGTTGTATTGTCCGCGAATGTTGCGCACTAGAAGGATTAAGCGCTGTAATGCATCAACTTCATAACTGGCTTCGGCGTCAATGCGGCTCTCATCTGCTTGCGGATAACGGCTCAACATAATGGTGTCACCTGTTGCTCCCGCAAGCGGTTTGATTTTCTGCCAGATTTCTTCGGTGATAAAGGGCATCAACGGGTGAGTTAGCCGCAGAATAGTTTCCAATACACGAATCAGTGTGCGCCGCGTGCCTTTTTTTTGTGCTGCGCTGGCGTTTTCATCCCATAACAAAGGCTTGGATAACTCAAGGTACCAGCTGCAATACTCATCCCAAACGAATTCATAAATAGCCTGGGCTGCCAGGTCCAGCCGGTAAGTATCCAGGGCTGCGCAAACGGTTTTTTCCGTCAATTGCAGTTTACTGATTATCCAGCGATCTACGACGGACAATTCATAATCCTTCGAGCCGTCCTGGCCGCAATCCTGATCTTCACATTGCATCAAAACGTAACGGGTGGCATTCCAGATCTTGTTGCAGAAATTGCGATTGCCCTCGACACGTCCCATATCAAACTTGATGTCGCGTCCGGTAGAGGCAAGCGAACAGAACGTGAAGCGCAGTGCATCGGTGCCATAAGCTGCAATGCCATCGGGGAACTCTTTACGGGTTTGTTTTTCGATCTTGGAGGCATCCTGGGGACGCATTAAACCCGTGGTACGTTTCTGAACAAGCGTCTCAAGATCAATACCATCAATAATATCCAGAGGATCGAGCACGTTGCCTTTGGACTTTGACATTTTTTGTCCTTGGTTGTCGCGAACCAAGCCGTGAACGTATACCGTTTTAAACGGAATCTGCGCTTCCCCTTGCTCGTCTTTTACCAGGTGCATGGTCAGCATGATCATCCGCGCAACCCAGAAGAAAATAATATCGAAGCCCGTCACCAGTACATCGGTGGGGTGAAACTTTTTCAGGACATCGGTCTGCTCAGGCCAGCCCAGAGTGGAAAATGTCCACAGCCCGGAACTGAACCAGGTATCAAGAACGTCCTCATCCTGTTGCAAAGGTAAATCCGCCGCTAATTCATACTTGGTGCGAACTTCGGCTTCGTTGCGGCCAACATACACTTGCCCTTCGGCGTCATACCAGGCAGGAATCCGATGGCCCCACCAGAGCTGCCGTGAAATACACCAATCCTGAATATCGCGCATCCAGGAGAAGTACATGTTTTCATACTGCTTGGGCACGAACTCAATAAGTCCATCTTCTACAGCGGCAATGGCGGGCTCTGCCAAGGGCTTGGTGCTGACGTACCATTGATCCGTAAGCCAAGGCTCTACCACGACACCAGACCTGTCGCCGCGGGGCACTTTGAGCGCGTGATCATCAATTTTTTCCAGAAGGCCCGCGTCTTCAAAAGCGGCGATGATTTGTTTGCGTGCATCGTAGCGGTCTAGCCCGGCAAATTGTGCCGGCAGGGCGCTGTCAACGAATACATTAACACTGCCATCAATATTGAATATCTGCGCACCGGACAAAACCGCCGCGTTTTTATCCAGCACGTTAATCAATGGCAGGTTGTGACGTTTGCCCACTTCGTAGTCGTTGAAGTCATGGGCTGGAGTGATCTTCACGCACCCGGTACCGAATTCGCGATCAACATAGTCGTCACCAACAATAGGTATGAGCCGGTTAACCAGTGGCAAAAGCACGAATTTACCGATGAGCGAGCGATAGCGTTCATCTTCCGGGTGAACGGCTACTGCGGTATCACCCAACATGGTTTCAGGGCGAGTGGTGGCCACGACAAGATAATTTTTCCCATCTGCTGTTGTGGCGCCGTCGGCTAATGGATAACGCAGGTGCCAGAGATAACCTTTCTCATCGTGATTCTCCACCTCCAGGTCAGAGATGGCCGTGTGTAATTTGGGATCCCAATTGACCAAACGTTTGCCGCGATAGATCAAGCCATCATCGTGTAGCCGGACAAAAGCCTCCTGCACGGCGCGAGACAAACCATCATCCATGGTAAAGCGTTCACGACTCCAATCCACCGATGAGCCAAGACGACGGATTTGGCGGGTAATAGTCCCGCCAGATTGCTCTTTCCATTCCCATACTTTGCTCAAAAATGCTTCGCGGCCTAAATCGTGACGACTTATATCTTGAGCAGCTAACTGGCGTTCCACGACCATCTGGGTAGCGATGCCCGCATGATCAGTCCCCATTTGCCAAAGGGTGTCATCACCCTTCATGCGGCGATAACGAATCAAGGCATCCATCACCGCATTGTTAAACCCGTGGCCCATGTGCAAACTGCCGGTTACATTGGGCGGCGGTATCATAATGCAGTAAGGATTACCCTCACCGCTTGGCTTGAAGTAACCTTTCTCTTCCCAGGTTTGATACCAGTGTTTCTCGATGGCGTGGGGCTGGTAG
>CAMPIG010000345.1 GCA_946886255.1 uncultured Cellvibrio sp.
GCTCAACCAGCGGTGGCAGAATCGGCTGGTTAAAGTGGTGCCAATGCAAACCGATTGGCAAGGTCACCGGTGCAAAGTTACGCATAAACCACTCGACAAAAATGTTGCCGCCTTGCTTGGGAATATCGTAAAAAAAAGCATTCTGGTGGGAAATGCCGATGACTTTTTTACCGGCCTGTTTAGCAGCCCAGGCCGATACCGGCTCGAAGTCATTGATAATAAAATCGTAGCCGTCAACATTCACTTTTTTGGTATCTTGATACAGCTGCCATAAATTACTGGTCATCGCTGTTTTGACATACAGAATTTTCCCGCTCTGTGTGGCAAAGGTCAGCCCGCGATAGACCTGATAATCGCCAAAGGCTTCCATATCAAAAAATTTTTCTTTCGGCCTTCCTGAAAATACCCAATCTACCTGGACTCCTGCGGCGGCCAAGGCTTTGGCCATGATTCTTGCGCGTGTTAAATGTCCGTTACCTGTGCCCTGAACGCCGTACAGTATTCTCATAGTCCTACCAAAAGCGAATGAATATAAATCCCCGAAAACGCACAACCCGTACCTAGAACAGCACCGGCTGCAATATCACTGGGGTAGTGCACACCGAGCAACACACGGCTAGCACCCACCAAACTCGCCCACAGATAAACCGGAATAGCGACTAACGGATACAAGTGAGCAAACAAACAAGCAAATAAAAACGCAGCCGCTGTATGGCCGGAAGGAAAACTGAACTGATCTGAAGGTGTAATCCAGGCTTCATAAAAATCTATCTTCATTGCCGGGCGATCGCGCTTGATGACATTCTTCAACAACAAATACAGGCTCACGTCCAGGCTATAAGCAATCAGACCAGCCCAGAAGAAAATCGCTCCGTGGATCGGTTCGAGCAGCAACAATGCCAATGCAACAATAAGATACAAATGACCATCGCCCGTGTGAGAAATCCAGCGAATCGATTTGCGATAAGGAAAGCGTTTGGTAACGTGCAGCCAGAGGAAGGCCAAGGTGTCAATGTGGTGGACTCTTTGCAAAAAAGCATTCATAGTTTCACCGCCTATGTGACCGGTTAATTGCTACCCCGTCAGAGATACCATCACATTATGAAACTTATGTTACACACCGATTTTTTCCCGCCATTTACACCATCGGAGCACAATGACTTATGTCCAAACCTGGTAAAACCGGTCTTGCCCGCGTAATAGATGCATTTGGTTATTCCATGAAAGGCCTCGCCGCCGCCTGGCGTTTTGAAGCAGCCTTTCGGCAGGAAGTTACCTTGGCAATTGTTATGATTCCTGCCGCCTTCTGGCTCGCCACCAATCATATTGAATTAATCTTATTGATCTCCAGCGTCTTCTGGGTGTTGATGGCAGAGCTGGCCAACTCCTCCGTAGAAGCTGTGGTTGACCGCACCGGCCACGAACGCCACGAACTCTCCGGCCGCGCAAAAGACATCGGCTCCGCGTTGGTATTTACCAGCTTGATATTGTTGGGGATCGTGTGGAGTATTGTTGCGGCAAATCGTTTTTTGTAGCAACAAATATGTTGCTACTGCCAAGTTAATTGATGAGTTTTTTGTGCACCATAAGGGATGTGTTGTGCTAACTTAATTATTCTCATTTTTTCGTTAATCAAAAAAGGATTGATTAATCTGATTTTTTTCCATTGAATAAGCCAAATAATAAATACTATACCCCCCAACATAAACCTCATCCTCCCTCAATTTCTCTCCCTTCATCCCCCACAATCCCTCAACCGCAAAACCGGCAGCAGCCAACTGCTCAATTTGTTTTTCACCGCTAATGTAATAAGTCAACATGTTGTACTCGTGGGCTTGGTCGTTAAGGATAGCGTAGTCATCCGTTTGGATTTGTTGTGCGCGGTGTTTGGTGGCATTAATGATGCCGGCCAAGTAACAGATAACGCGTCGCGCCATGCGTTTTGGGTTAACAGAGAGTGGCAGATTTTTCCAATGATAGGCGGGGTAAATATTGTCGTCGCGGTTGTGAGAGGAAAATATAAAAAGTCCGTTTGGTTTTAGCACGCGACGAATTTCGTGCAGTATTTTTATGCGGTCTGCGTGAGACACATAGTCGATGCCGTTGTAAGAGAACCACACAATATCAACACTGGCTTCTGCAAATGCGGAAAGGTCGCGGGCGTCTTGTTGATGCAGTGGTATGTCCGGAAAGCGGGCGGTGGCGATATCAATCATTGCCTGGGAATAATCAATGCCGACGTAATCTTTGCAGGCGGGTGCTAAAAAAGCGGTGGTTCGGCCAGCACCGATACCGATATCGAGTACCGAGGCGTGATTAAGCGTATTCCCGAGCTGATGGAGTATGGCGGCTTCTGCGGGTACCGGTGTCTGTTCCCGCGCGTATTCGAGTGCGATGTCCTGCGCAAACCAGATCCGCTGATTGGTGTGGGTAACGTCTTCTTTCATGACGCGAAGCATAGCAGTTGTGGCGCCGATTCCTTGGTTGGTTATTACACACTAGGGTTAATTTTAGTTAAGCGTGTTGCGTGGGTTTAGCCGGAAAACGCAATTTAGAAATTGTCAGCTGCCATTTTTTCAGGTAATTTATTGCCAATTTGTAATATTTATATGGCCAGTGTTTTATGTCTGTTACTTTCTCCGTTAATGACCATCCGCACCGCCGCTTTAATCCCCTGACCGGTGAGTGGCTGCTGGTTTCACCCCATCGCACCAAACGGCCCTGGCAGGGCCAGCAAGAGTTGAATCAATGGCCTGACAGTCCGGTGCATGATCCGGCATGCTACCTGTGCCCCGGAAATCAGCGCGTCGGCGGGGAAGTGAATCCGGACTATTCAACCACCTTTGTCTTTACCAACGACTTTGCGGCCCTGATGCCCGAGGTGCCCGATTCGCCCTTGGTTGATGATCCACTGTTTCAATTGCAGGCCGAGCGCGGCACCAGCCGGGTAATCTGCTTTTCACCGGATCACAGTAAAACCTTGCCGTTATTGAACGACAGCGAGATGCAGGCAGTGATTACGACCTGGATGGCGCAGACCGCTGAACTGGGTAAGGCTTATGCCTCGGTGCAGGTGTTTGAAAACAAAGGCGCGGTGATGGGCTGTTCCAACCCGCATCCCCACGGTCAGATTTGGGCACAGAGCCATCTGCCGACGTTGATACACAAAGCGGATGTCAATCAGCGCGCTTTTTTTGCGCAACGCCAGGTGCAGATGTTGCTCGATTACGCACAAAAAGAATCGCGCAATGGTGAGCGTGTGGTAGTGGAGAATGATGATTGGTTGGTGGTGGTGCCGTTCTGGGCGGCTTGGCCGTTTGAGACGCTGGTGTTGCCGAAGATGGTGTGCCCGCGCATCACCGATTTAACGCCGGGCCAGCAGCAGAGCCTGGGTTTGATCCTGCGTGACCTCACGGCCCGTTACGATAATTTATTTGAATGTTCTTTCCCGTATTCCATGGGCTGGCACGGTGCGCCTTTCAATAGCGATGATCCGACACCCTGGCAATTGCACGCGCATTTTTTTCCGCCCTTGCTACGCAGCGCTACGGTGCGCAAATTTATGGTGGGCTACGAAATGTTGGCTGAGCCCCAGCGCGATATATCTCCGGAGCAGGCCGCTGAGCGTCTGCGTCAGCAAAGTCCTGTTCATTTTCGTTTGAGGTAGTTGGTTGTGAATCTATTAACTCCTGCTGTTGTAAAAGACTTGTTTCAGGCGCGTTTTGCGTTGCTGCCCGATGTGGTTGCGAGCGCGCCCGGCCGTGTTAATTTGATTGGCGAGCACACGGATTACAACGATGGTTTTGTGTTGCCGGCGGCGATCAATTACCACACCTGGGTTGCTGCCAGTGCGCGTGATGATCGCGAATTGCATATCATCGCGCACGACTTTACCGATCAGATTGTCAGCTTTCATCTCGATGATGAAATGCAGCGCGACGCAGCGATGCCTTGGTCCAATTATGTGCGCGGTGTTGTTCAGCAATTGCGTAAAAAAGATTTTCAGTTGCGCGGCGGCAATATTTTTATTACTGGCAATGTGCCTGCCGGCGCCGGCTTGAGCAGTTCTGCTTCATTGGAGATGGCATTGATTCGCGCCCTGACTGAACTCAGTAACGAGGCGGTTGAGCCCAAGGCGGCGGCTTTGATGGGGCAGGCGGCAGAGAATCAATTTGTGGGGTGTAATTGCGGCATCATGGATCAATTGATCTCCGCCTGTGGCCAAGCCAATAGCGCCTTGTTGATTGACTGTCGCGATCTGAATACTCGTGCTGTGTCGATTCCCCCGGAGTGGGAAATCCTGATCGTTCATTCCGGTGTGAAGCGCGGATTGGTGGAGAGTGAATACAACCAGCGGCGGGAACAGTGTGAAGCAGCGGCGCGCTATTTTAACCAACGCAGTCTGCGCGATGTACCGTTGGAACATTTGCTGGCCGCCGAAGCGGCGCTGGAACCCATGCTATTTAAACGCGCGCGTCATGTGTTAACGGAAAATGCACGCACGCTTACGGCGGCTGATGCGTTGATGAAAGGGGACATGAAAACACTGTCCCGCGTCATGGTGGAATCCCATGCGTCTATGCGCGATGATTTCAATATCACAGTGCCCGCGATAGATATTCTCGTGGATCTGCTAAACACAGCCGGGCAGGGCTTGGCCGGCGCACGGATGACCGGTGGTGGTTTTGGCGGGTGCGTAGTGGCTATTGCGCCCCAAGCCGTTATTCCCACCCTGATGGCGGCGGTTGAAGCCCATTATCACCGTGAAACCGGCTGCGAACCCACGCTTATCCCCGCCAAAGCCAGCCCCGGCGCCTTTGCTTAAGCCCTAGTGACGCCGTTGTGGGTCCGGTTGACCGATAAATGCGTAATAGTCCTGCTCTAAAGTCCGCCCGCGATTACGGCGCTCGGTGGACTTACGGCGTTTGCGGTGGTACAGGTCGAGGGGCATGTCCTTGCAAGGGTCGCGGTCCAAACGGCGATCACTGCGCCGCCGGTCAATGAAGAATTTGTGCTCGCTCATGATAGTAGGTCTGGTTGGTTTAACAGATCAGAACAGTTCCTTGCTCCAAGTCAACAAAGTGTAGCCGGTTGGAGGTAAAATGCCGGGAATTTTTGTGACTCAAGTCGGAGTTCTTACGATGAAACCTGTTGAAGCCCAAATCCGCGCCAAGCTGAGTACGGCATTCCAGCCGATACATTTG
>CAMPIG010000346.1 GCA_946886255.1 uncultured Cellvibrio sp.
GGGCGGGGTTTTGCGCTGTGCCCGGCCACACAAACACCGACACCGGTGGGGTTTATCTTCCCGCCTGACACTTCGCAACTCCTCATGTGCTATTCGGACAGATTTGGTGGTACTTTTTTTCGGCTAATCCGCCGATGCCTGACTCCGCAACTGCTGAATAGCGCCGCGAACAACACGAAACGAAGAGCGCAACAATAATAACGCCAGCAAAGACGCAACAATTATATCGGGCCAACCGGATTGAAATAGCCAGACGCCAGCGGCCGCGATAAATACAGACAAATTGGAAGCAATGTCATTGCGCGAACATTCAAAGACGGAGCTCATATTGATATCCTCGCTCCGATGCTGCCATAACAACCACAAACACAGCCCGTTGGCGACCACTCCGGCCAAGCTAAAAATACCCATAACCTCATAGGAAGGAACGACGGGATTAAACAACTTCCAAACTACCTGCCCGACAACCACTGATGCGCCGAGGAATATTAAAAAGCCTTTGAACAGCGCAACCTTTGCTTTAACCTTCACACTTTGCGCGACGACGTACAAACTTAACCCGTAGGTCAATGCATCGCCCAGGTTATCCAAACTATCCGAAAGCAGCGCCGTCGAGCGCCCATAAAAGGCTGCGCCGACAATAAAAAAGAACATAACCGCATTGATCCAGAGCACCTTTATCAAGGTGCTCTTCTGTCGCGTACGCAGTGCATCTACTGCACAATTGTTTTCACAACAAGAACCGCCCATCAGAACCTCCAAACTTTATTGCCGCCTTACGGCTAGCACAGCTGATTTTTTTGTTAGGCATTACATGTTGTGTAAGGCCAGGGGCATTTATTTAGTCAAAATTTTTGTTAAGCCTTGTCAAGTTCTTCATTCCATTGTTCTTCGTACCCAGCTCGCTCCAGATAACCGCCAAACGAGTTATAAAGCTTTTCTGCCCAGTACTGTGAGCTACCTTCGCAGGGAAGTACCAAACCACCTTCAGCTGATCGATTAACCATTGCCCAGAAAAATTTACTCAGATGAATTGCTTCCTGCTTATTAGAAACCTCTCCTTTTTGGATAATCTCTTTCGCTAAAAAATCGTTTAGTTGATCTGCCATGAAAAGGGCAACGAATTTTTCTTCCTCATAGCTATACTCGATCATAGAGCCCTCCCAGCATCTTTCATTACAGACATTCTGTCTGCTATCCACTTTAACTTTGATATCAGCTTATGCAGCGGCATTTTCTCGGTAACGGTCAATAAATAGTGGCCCTTCTTCTTTTGATCTGGCTCAAACTTCATCCCAGGCGGTAAATCTGCCTTCTCAAGCACCCAATACACATGAATCGCAGCACCTTTGTTGTGTTTCTCTTTCATCTTGTAGGCACCTTTCAAATGCTGCCAGTTTGATGAAAAAGGCAACCCCATTTGGCTATGCGGCAAAACCCATTTCTCATCCACCTAACAACCAATCCTTTTTCCTAACACCCTTAACCAGCTTATCTCCCTCTTGAACGTCTCTTTGGCGATACAATGTTGGATGGCTGAGACCTCTCGTTGGCCTACCCAGTAGACCTTCGAATTCACTAATGATACTTCTAAGATCATCCATCGTTTTAAATTGATGGACGAATTTTTCTTCATTCATAAAGTTAATTCTCCCTGTAAAAATACTGACAATCTGTCTGCACCGGCAGCGACTAACGCCTAGGCAAAGTTCTTAACCATTTTCTTAATCCATTCACATCAGAAAAAGGATAGTTCTGAATATTGATTTGAGTTTTTTTGGAAAAAACAAATGTGTTTCTTCTGACTCCGTCGTATCCATACGCAGCGTCTGCCGCATCTGCAAGCGCAGCCATCCACCTGACAATCATAATCACATCATTTTCTAGCTGTGAGCACTGCAAGTCTTTACCTGTAAGTTGTCCGTGCATGATCTTGTTTCGATAACTTTTAATGCGGTCGATTTCACTCCAAAGCTCTTCATATGAATCACCTATAATCTCTGAAACTGACGCAACGCCTAATCGTGTTATACCCTCAATAAAAGTCTCAGGATATAATCTATTATTTTCAGCAAACGTTGACACCACATCACCAACATCCTCTTCGGTGATGTTTGGGTGCTGAAACACAAAAAACTAAACAGCCGACGCAATTGCTTTTCATATTTCACCCAACTCAAAACCAGGCAGTCAACGCGCTTAGTTTCTGCCGTTGTATTCCAAAGGGCTTCGACCGTAGCAAACTCTTCTTTCAATTTGCCTGGTATTGTTAGTTGGCGCATTTTTATAATTCCAATATAAGACTCACAGTTTCGCAACCATTTTAAATTTGAATGAATTTATGTACTCGACCATCGATTTACAAACTTTCAATACTCGAAATATCGGGATTGCGGAGTGCGGTGCGGGACCATCGCCGACATGGATGTCGGTGATGAGCCTACATGGACGTATTCACGGCGTGTCCCGCATCGCACTCCGCAATCCCGATATTGGCACACTCAAAAAAATTCACTCACTCTCCCCCACAACCTTCTGCAACTCCCCCATCACCCACGCCACCAACGCATCCTGCTGCTTCGCTTTCCATTGATCCTGCTGCAATGATTTTGCCCATTGCAACAACTGCACTTGTTCCTGGCGCGACCAGTCGGTGGCGCTGGTGCGGATGGTAAGAGCGCCGCGTTCGGCGTGGGGGCGGTGCCAGAGCTGGCGAGTCACCGTGAGGGCACGAGCCATGACGACGAGGGGGAAATTAGGATGTTTCACCGGGCCGGCAAATTCTTTTTGTTGTGCCAGCGCTAACCAGCCGAGGCGTTTGCCGGGGAGTTGTCGTGCAGCGAGCCAGCCGCCGACGGAGCCGATAACGCCGCCAGATAGTGCGCCCAATAAAAATGAACTGCCGCCTAAACCGGCGTCCACAATCAAGCCGGTTGCCGCGCCGGCGGCGCCGCTGACCAATAATAATTCGCGCTGTTTTAATCCCCACAAATACCAGGTTTCGGTATTCATCAAGGTGTCGCTGCCGAGATCCCACTGCGCATCATTTTCAAAAACAAAATGGCTGTGTCCCCAGGCGCGGCTGATCTGTTTGAAAAATTGTTTTTCCTGTTCATCCAGTGCGCGTCGTAACCGTTCTTCGGCCTGGCTCAATCCACTTTTATCTAACAGTGTCGCCGGTTCGCGGCGGCTGATCTGTTCGCACCAATAATTGGCGAGATTAACACTGACATCCTGCAAACGTTGTTGATCGCGTTCAGCCAGCCCCGCGCATAATTCGCTGATGGATTTGCTCCATTCAGGCAGCAGTTCGCCCATTGCACGAAATAACGTTAACCGTTCCGGCACACTGGCGGTAAGCGGATTGAATATGCGCACCCATTGGAAAAATTGTGTGAGCGTACGTTGCCATTCATCCAATGCGCGGGGCTCGCCCATGGGATTGATTACGGCCATGCGTGGCTGACCGGTCCAGCGCAGAATTTCCATCTCGGCTTCGTCGGCAGGGCTGACCGGTTGCGCGCCGTCGACCACATACAAGATGCCCGCGCCAGCCATGATGGGCGTGAGCAATGCTATTTCATCGGGAAATTTTTGCGCGTGGCCCGGTTCGCGCAAAAATTGTTGTACGCGTTCAGGGCGATTTGCGGAGCTCACCTCCACGCTTTGTAGCCAACTCAGCACCTGACGCGCGCGCTGAAAACCGGGTGTGTCGGTGAGTTTGAGTAATACGCGCTGGTCGAGCAGAAATTCAAAGGTGTCGGCGCTGGTGGTGGTGCCCGATTCGGCACCGATACGCACGCTGTCGTTTTCAGTGAGCGTGGAGACGATGGACGACTTGCCCTTGTTGGGGTGACCCACCACACACAAATGCGGAACTGTCATCAGGCGGTTTCCTTAAGCCAGACAAGTTGTTGTTGATTGGCGAAGGCGCGCCAACTGGCGAGGTGACGCGCCGGGTCCGTGGTAGCATCACACACGGCTTGCAATGCCTGACGGGTGATGCCGACGGCGCGCGCCATGTGAATCAGGTCGCTCAGTTCTGCCACCGGCGAGCGGCTGGCGTTGACCTGCCATAACAGGCTTTGCGGTTTGTCGGCGAGCAAGGCTTTGAACGCGGCTTCGTCGTGCTGCCAATCCGCAATGCCTAATACGGTGCCGGTATCGCTGCGGATTTCCCACTGGATCACCGTCGCATTTTGCCAGTCCGTCGGTGATTCTTCGCTGGTTGTTGGGGCCGGTGCTGTGGTTATTGCGACTTGCGGTGCACGTACATTCAGCTCATGCCCGCGCAAATGGCGTAATCGCAGGGCAAGCACGCCGCGCAATAGCAAGCGCGGCAAGAGGTTATAAAACAACAGACTCGCCATCAAGAAGGGCCACCAATCACCAGCCAGGGCGACATCACCAGCAGGCGCAATACGGATATAACGGGTTGCTTCAATTAAGGAGGCATCGGGCACCGCCGCTGGCCAAAGCCAGTACCACGGGAGCGCGACAGTGTGCGCCAGCGTGCGGATCGTTTGCTGATCGTCCATCAGTGTGGAACTCCAGCCAAACGCCAGATCGGTAAACAGCAATAACAACCAGTACCCGATCAGCATGCCAATGCCGACCAGCAGCCAAAACCGTTGCAACAATGCCAACATCTCCAGACGCTGACGCATTGACGGATGCCAGTGCAATTTGTAGTGACGCCACTGAAATAACCAGGGGCGTCCACGCCCAAAGAACATCGCCCACAACGACGCGAAAGAACCCAACAACGGCAAACCCGCCCACAACAACCAGATCCACAGCACATTAATGCGTCCGCTCGGACTGTAGCTGAGCGAACCGGCCGCAATTATTATTCCCAGCAACATAGCAACGGGCCAGAGCAGCCAGGAAACCTGAGCGGGCACGGGAAGGTGTGAAGAGGATGGAGGTGATTTCATAGCAGAGCCAGTCAACGAGCGAGACAGGATATTAGCAGCAATCACCCACGCTTAACGAGGTTCCGAAAAAGACTCAGGATTACTGAAATTCCTCGCCTGAAGTCGAGAGTTATCAAGCTGGGATTTTTTATATATAAAACAATTTTTATGTTTCAAAATGAAACATATTGTCTACACGTTTTAGCTTTACCGTAACGGCGCCTGTTTCTTGATCACCCACTTCATAATATTTATCTTATTTTAATGG
>CAMPIG010000347.1 GCA_946886255.1 uncultured Cellvibrio sp.
CAATCACATCAGTCAAGTGATTGGACTCGCGCGTCAATAACAAACCGTTTACACGCACCAAGGCATTAGCGCCGCCTTGTTCCTGGACCAATGCCTGATTGGATGTATTGAAATTGAAATTTGCCAAACCCGGTGCGCCGCCATCTTCTGCTGCGGTCAGCTCAATTTCATTCGCTTCGCCAGAAGGTGCGGTCAACAATAATTTATAAGAGCCACCGTCACTCACGATGGTTGCCTGAACACCAATGTCGGCCTCGTTAATCGCGTCGCGCAAACCACTAAGCGTGTTGTTGGTGTCGTCAATGGTGATGGTTGCCCCGCTCTTGGCGGTGTTTACCGAGAATTCATCGAGCGTTTCATTCCAACTGCCGAACCGCAGAGTCAACGTGCCCTTACCTACCGCGTCGTTAACGCTGCTGTATGAGCCTGAGCTGACCGATTGGGCTTGTGCAATCTGTTCGACTTTCAAACGGTAGTCGCCCGCTACGGCCTTCGCATCCAGCTTGGTAATACCCAGCAGCGAGGTGTCGGGAATGGAAACCGCTTTGGCATTGAAGGTATCGGGGCTGGCGAGCGCATTAGCGGCTGTCTGCAAGGTCGCAAAAGAACTGCGCAGCAAACCGAAGTCAGAAATCTGGGTTTCAAGGAGCGTCTGGCGAGAGGTAAGGCGATTCAGTTCCGGTGTCTTGTTGATTTCCACCAGTTGTTTGATCAGTGACGCTGAATCAATACCCGAACCGCCGCCCAGCGAGTTGATGATGCTGGAACCGGGGTTGGTGGTAGTGCTTGAGCTGGTGCTGTCAACCATGAAAACTGTCCTCTGGCGCCGGGGAATCAATATCCGCAGACACTGCTATGCCTGTATCGTTAAGGATAGCGGCAATACTTGCCCAAACTTTAGTCGAATTGAAAAATTTTCTCTCACTGGCCGGCTGTGCTGGGCCGGTGGAGTGTGGTGTCGGATTACGCCCCTTTCGGGGCTAATTCGACCTACTTCGGGTCCGACGGACGGTTAATCTGCAGACCACCAGTAGGTTGTATTAGCTGCGCAGCAGCGTAATCCGACGCGATCCCGCCGACCGGATCAGAATTACATCACCCTAACCCGGTCGTACTCCCCACTTATTGCAGCAACTGCAATACCTGCTCTGGTCTGGCGTTGGATTGCGCCAACATCGCCGTAGCAGCCTGTTGCAATACCTGGGCACGGCTCAGGTCCGCCGTCTCGGCAGCAAAGTCAGCATCTACAATCCGCGAACGGGCGGCAGATGTTTTCTCTGAAACGTTCGACAAATTCGACACGGTAAAGTCCAGACGGTTGTTCACCGCACCGAGATCGGCGCGCGTTGCGCTCACCTGGTCAATACCCTTGTCGATGATCGCGATAGCACGTTGTGCGCCGTCAGCAGTGGAGATATCGATACTGGCTACAGAGCCTACACCCTCAGTCGCATTGCGCTCTTGCAAGCCGGTAAAGGCGAGAACATCTGCAGCAGCAGCTGTTGCTCCATACTTGATAGAAATTTCACCACCACTTGCCGAACGTAGAGCAATCTGATCAGTACCCGACAAGAAAGCAACCACACCAGTTTGTGAAGATGCTTCGTTGATGACACGAATGGCTTCCGTTGTGGTATCGCCCACCGCCGCACCGGCATTAATCGCACCGATTTCAATGCCGTTGATAATCAAGTCGCCTTCCGCAAGAGTACCATTAGCCGTCACTGCTGTGATGGATGAACTCACCAGGTTTCCGTCCGCATCTTGTGCGTCGATACCCAAAGCCGCCATCTCACCTGCCGCAATACCTGCGCCGGTTTCAATCGTCACGCCACGCTTCTCAATACTCGTGTCATTAAAGACTAATGAGAAGTTGGTAAGACCACCGTTAGTGACATCATCCAATCCGGTCGCGGCATTGTTGGTCGTGTTGTCAGCCACGGTTATCGAGGTAGCGCCCGCCGCCGTCAGTACCAGTTTGCCGCTTTCATTCAGCGTGGCTTCGATGCCGGTTTCTTCGTTAATTTTTGCCACCAGCTCTTTCATGCTGTCGGTACCGGTGAGCACATACACTTGTGAGTTGCCGTCACCGTCAACCTTGGTCAAGGTCAGCGTATCGGTACCAGGGCGCAGAATACCTGAGCCAGTATTGTCGGATGTAATTTGCACCAGCGATGCAGCTTCAGCACCTTTACCGTCGAGATCGGCATTAATAATTGCCAAAGCCTCATTCAGCGTAGTTGCCGGACTTAAATCACTGATCGCCGTGCCATTGACGATCAGTTCATCGCCGCCCGCCAATGCCGTTAAAGAAGCCAGGCCACCCGTGGTTGCCTCACCCACGATATCACCGGAAGAACCACCCAGTGATGAGGTACTGAAAGACGCGATGCTGATATCAATGGTCTGGTTTGCTTCAGAACCTACTTGCAAGGTCGTGTTGCCTAAAGAACCGTCCAACAATGGCTGACCATTAAAAGAGGTTGTCTCGGCAATACGATTCAATTCCAGTTTTAATTGCTGCACTTCTGCGTTCAACGTATTGCGGTCAGCATCGGAGTAAATACCGTTCGCTGATTGAATAGAAAGTTCGCGCATACGCTGCAAAATGTTGGTCACTTCCTGCAATGCACCCTCGGCAGTTTGCACAAGGGAAACACCGTCGTTTGCGTTACGCACGGCCTGGTTCAAACCGCGAACTTGTGAAGTCATGCGATTGGAAATCGCAAGGCCCGCTGCATCGTCTTTCGCAGAGTTAATACGTTGACCCGACGCCAAGCGCTCAGTAGAACGATCCAGGGCGTTCCCGGAGTTCATCAACTGGCGTTGCGAATTGATCGACGCGACGTTTGTGTTAATGACTAAAGACATAATAAATCTCCTAGTGTTTATTCCTGCTCAGAGGATTTACTCTCCGGGACAAGTCGATTGACGAAGCCTGTAAACCTGTCAACAGACTTCTGGCAAACCCTGTGCATTACTGATCACCAACAACATGATCAACACCTGCAGGATTTTTACATGGTGCCTGAGTGCCTTTTTGCACAGACTGTGCCAACGAAATAATCGATGGAAATTTTTGCAGCGATTGCCGCCGGGAAGGGCGAAGAAATAAAAGGGGTTTGTGTGGGTTCGGAGAATTGAAAATAAAAAAAGGCGCATCTCTCGATGCGCCTTTTTTTATCGCTAAACACAATCAGGTATCGCGTTGTTACCTGCTAGGCCTGCGCGCTAAACAGATGTAAATTTCCTTCTGAATCAAAGCCTTGTGCCAACTTTAGAAATATCTCATCAGGGATCTGGCGAATGACATCCTGCGTTACCCGGTCCAGAACTTTTATCACGGTTTCACCCGCTTCCGGATCGTAACTGAAATGCAAATCGCGCTGTGTGGACTGAATATATTCATTCATTTGTGCCACAGCAGCCTGAACTCTTTTGCTGATATCGGCGTTTACATCAGGTTTGATTTCCGCTTCCGGTACAACGACCTCCGGTTTAGCGGCAACATCTGGAGCTTGCGGCGGCAAGGTCTTGCCGCCAACATCCCTGGACCCTGCAGATGATGGAGCCAACACAGTAGCAACGGGATGTAGCTTGGCTTCTGCTCTCGTGACTTCACTCATGTGCGTATTCCTCAAAGTGACAAATTCGCCGGGTTGCCCCGGCGAAATCTATCGGCCTTATTGCAACAGTGACAACACTTGTTGCGGTCTGGCGTTGGATTGCGCCAGCATCGCTGTTGCTGCTTGTTGCAGTACTTGTGAACGGCTCAGGTTCGCAGTCTCTTGAGCGAAGTCAGCATCGTTGATACGTGAACGAGCGGCTGAGGTTTTCTCGGAAATGTTTGCCAGGTTGGATACGGTGAAGTCCAGACGGTTGTTAACAGCACCGAGATCCGCGCGGGTCGCACTCACTTGGTCAATCGCATCGTCGATGATGCCAATCGCTTTTTGAGCACCGGCAGCAGTGGAGATATTAATACCAGCTACTGAACCTGCACCTGAAGCAGAGTTGCGCTCCTGGATACCCGTCTCGGCGTACATAGTGGCTGCAGCGTTATCACCGTATTTCACACTCAGGTCGCCAGTAGTAGAACCCAAAGCGATTGAGTCTGCCGCATCACCAGCGAAAGCAATCACACCGGTCAAGCTGCTGACTTTGTTGATGGCTTCAATCAGGTTATCGCGTTTTTCACCAGCGTCAGCACCGGCATCAACCGCACCGATTTCCACGCCGTTAATGACCAGGTCACCCTTATTCATATCAGCCGCAAAGTTGGTGATGGTTGCGCCTTGCAGATTGCCCTGGTCGTCAGAAATATCCAGACCCAAAGCAGCCACGTTGGTCATCATGGCAGCAGAGGCAGCAGCATCATCCGCGCCTTCGATTTTTACACCGCGGCCATCAGAGCTGGTATCAGTGAAAACCAGGCGGAAGTTTTCGTCAGTTTCAGCACCATCGAAACCAGCGGCATCCAACGCAGCAGTGCCGCTACCGGTAACAGTGATAGATACAACATTTTCCTGGCTCAGCACTAGGTTGCCGTCTTCGCTCAAGGAAGCACTAATACCAGTGGTGTTGTTAATCTTGTCAACCAACTCGCCCATATTATTGGTGCCGCTGATAACGTATGACTGGCTGTTGCCGTCGCCATCAACCACTGCCAGGGTCAGGGTATCAGTACCGGCAATCAACACACCGCTACCAATGCTATTACCTTGTGAAGAAACCAGGGCAGAAGCCGTAGCACCTTTGCCATCCAGGTCAGCATTAATAGAAGCCAGTTTTTCGTTCAGGGTCGCACCGGCATCTGCATCAGCCAGGCTGCCCAAAGCAACGTCGTTTACGTACAAGGTAGTGTCGGCATCAGCAGCAGTGAAAGCGTTCAATGCAGCCAAACCAGTGGCAGATTCGCCCACTACATCGCCGGCAGAACCGCCCAGGGAGTTAGTGCTGAAAGAACCGATTTTCACATCGATAGTCTGGTTTTGCAGTGCACCTACTTGCAGAGTAGTGGTACCTACAGAACCGTCCAATAGTGCACGACCGTTGAACGAGGTGGTCTGCGCAATACGATCCAGTTCCTGCTTCAATTGTTGAACTTCAGCGTTCAGTGTCTGACGGTCAGCATCGTTGTAGATTCCGTTCGCAGACTGAACCGACAGTTCACGCATAC
>CAMPIG010000348.1 GCA_946886255.1 uncultured Cellvibrio sp.
TTTCTGCTCAGGCGCTACCTGTTGGAATTTATTTGCCACGGCTGAGAATTTCAATGTCTCTTTGGTGCCCAGCGCCAAAAAACCCAGACTCTCCAGGCTTTCATAAAATAACGTCAATACTTTTTCTTGCAGCGGCTTGTCGAAATAGATCAGCACATTGCGGCACAGTATTAATTGAAATTCGTTAAAGGACCGATCAGATACCAGGTTGTGAGTGGAAAGCACGAAGCGTTCGGCCAGGATACTGTCCAATTTGGCTCGATCGTAATTTGCTGTGTAGTAGGTGGAAAAATCCCGCGTGCCGCCAGAGAGAATATAATTCTCCGACCAGGTCTTCATTTGCGTCAGCGAATAAATGCCTTCGCGGGCGGCATTGAGGACAGCAGGATTGAGATCTGTGGCATAAAGCAATGATTTGTGTAACAGGTTCGCTTCGTGCAAGAGGATCGCCATGGAATAAATTTCTTCACCGGTGGAGCACCCGGCATGCCATATTCGAATGAGCGGTTTAGTTGCCAGTAAAGGTAAGATATCTTCGCGTAATACTTGAAAAAAAGCCGGGTCACGAAACATTTCGGTGACGTTCACGGTGATTCCTTCCACAAAACGACTTAGAAAACTGGTGTCATATTTCAAACGAAAGCGAAACTCGGAAAAGCTGGCGTATTTGTCCAATGACATCAGTCGATAGATTCGCCGTGAGAGCGATGAGCGGGAATAACCTCTGAAATCGTAGCCGTGATGCTCAATAAGATCATTCAGGATGATGGTGATATGCTCATCATCCAGAACGACAGGGGAATTATCAATTTTTTTCATAAAGCCAAACGCGCAGCAAGGACAACAGTTGGTCAATATCGACGGGCTTAGTAATGTAGTCCGATACGCCGGCCTGGATACATTTCTCCCGATCGCCAACCATGGCCTTGGCTGTGACCGCAATAATCGGCAATTCACTATAGGCAGGATTTGCGCGAATTGCCTTGGTGGCCTCATAACCATCGATCTCGGGCATCATCATATCCATCAATACAATGTCTACCTGCGGATTTTCCGCCAGCTGCTTTAATGCCTCTTTGCCATCAATGGCGGTGACCACATTCATCTTGATACCTTCCATGGATTTGGTTAGGGAGAAAATATTGCGCACATCATCGTCAACTAACAACACGGTTTTGTTTTCCAGTACATCATCCAGCGTCAGTGCGCTCTGTTTGGGTTTTTGGGTGCTGTTTGTAGAATCCTTCTTCTCCATGAGGTGCAGGAAAAGCGACACTTCATCAAGGATGCGCCGGAATGAATGTGCGGTTTTAACCACGATAGAATCGGCGTAGCGTTTGATCTTGACCTCTTCGTTTGAAGACAGGCTTTTGCCGGTAAAGACAATGATCGGCAGGTTTTCCAGGCCCGGCGTCTTCTTCACCTCTTCCAATATCTCGTAAGAACATTTCTGGGGGACACACATGTCCAGCACCACACAATCCACATCCTGCTGCCTGAGCGAGGTGATTGCATCATCAAGCTCGCTTTTGACTTCAAGGCGCACGTCAAACTTCTGCAGGAAGTAGGCGAGCGCATCGGCGTGTTTGGTATTTTCTTCAACAATCAGGACTTTTTTTGGATGATGCGTCAGAACATATTCAATCTTATGAAAGATATTGTGCATTTTTTCAAAGGCAATTGGTTTATCAATGAAGTCGACTGCGCCTTTTAACAAGCTCTCATTTTTTAACTGGTGTACCGACATAATGTGCACGGGAATGTGGCGCGTGGCGGGATTCGCCTTGAGTTCTTCCATCACTTCCCAGCCATCTTTTACCGGCAACTGGATATCCAGCAGGATACCTAAAGGCAGGAATTTTTTTGCAAGTTCCAGACCTTCGTCACCGCGCACCGCAACGATACCTTTGTAACCTTTTTCGCGCGTGTATTCCAATAAGGCTTTGGCGAAGTTAACATCGTCCTCAACAATCAGGATGACTTTATCGGTGCGGCCGACATGCTCCCGATCGTCCGGAATGCTGCGGGGTACATCGGTACTGATAAATTTCTTGCGTGTTTCTTCGATGGGATTGGCAGTGGGTACCGCAACCGGTGTTGGCTGGGGGGCTGGAGGGTTGTTTTTACGCAGCGGTATACGTACGGTAAATTCGCTGCCCGCATCGACCTCGCTGGCCAGCCGAATTTCGCCACCTAATAACTTGACCAACTCCCGACTGATGGAGAGCCCCAAACCGGTTCCGCCATATTTACGTTGGGTTGAACCGTCAGCCTGCTGAAAGGCTTCAAATACCAATTCCTGTTTTTCTTTAGGAATACCGATGCCGGTGTCTTTTACGACGATGTCTACCAGCCGGTTATCCTGAGCTACGGGCGCTGCCGTCAGGCTGACATAACCCCCGGCGGTAAACTTGAGTGCATTGGATACCAGGTTGCGGATAATTTGCTCCAGCCGCAGCTTATCCGTCTCGATAGATTCCGGTAGGCCCGGTGATATCTGTACGGTGAATTCCAGGTTTTTCGCGAGCGCTACCGGCGTAAACAGAGATTTAATATCATCAGCAATTTCAGCGATGGGTACTAATTCATACTCCAGTTCCATCTTGCCGGATTCAATCTTCGACAGATCGAGAATTTCGTCAATCAGCGTCAGCAAACCTTGCCCGGAGGTTTCGATAACCCGGGCGTATTCAACCTGGTCGTCGGTAAGGTTGCGATTATTATTTTCCGACATCAAGCGCGACAGCAGCAAGATTGAGTTCAGGGGCGTGCGCAGCTCGTGCGACATATTGGCCAGGAACTCAGACTTATAGCGCATGCTTTGCGCCAGCGCATCGGCTTTTTCCTGGATCTCAATATTTCTGGTGGAGATAAGCTGGTTTCTTTCTTCGAGTAACAGGCTGCGTTCCTCAAGTGCCTGATTGACGAAGTGGAGTTCGTCCTGCTGCGCGCGCAACTCCTCTTCTGATACTTGCAGCTTCTCTGCCTGCATCTCCAGCTCACTGTTGATATTCTCCAGTTCGGCATGCTGCGCCTGTAACTCTTCTGCTTGTGATTGGGTTTCGTCTAATAATTCTTGAAGACGATGGCGATTTTGTGCAGAGGAGATAGCGATGCCAATGTTGTGTACAGCGTTTTTCAGGAAATCTATTTCGCGCTCACTAAAGCTGCCCAGTGAGGCCAACTCAATTGCACCCTTGATGGTATGACCATCCATAATGGGGATGGCAACGAGGTGATTGGGCTTTGCCTCCCCCAAGGTAAACTTGATGTAGATACTTTCCGGTGGGATGTCCTTCAATTCCATCAAGCGATTGGTAGCCACAGCCTGACCGATTACACCTTCGCCCAGTTTAAAACTGGCTCTGACAGGATCTGCTGCGTAAGCAAAGCCGGCAAAGAAACGCAGCTCCTCGTGATCGAGAATATAAATGGAACCGGCGTGCGCACTGATGAAGCTGCCAATAAACTCAATAATACCTTCGCAAAGCTTTTCCACGTTGTGTTCGCCGATCATCACATCATTCAGTGAGGCCATACCGCTTTGTGCCCATTCTTTATCGGACAGTATCTGAAATGATTGCTCAAGCGAGGCAGCCATTTTGTTTAGTGAAACGGCGACATTACCAAGCGAGTCGGATTGTTGATGATCGATACGAATGGTGTAATTGCCCAAGGCAATACGATCTGCAACACCTTTGATGATTTCAATTCGCTCGCTGATATCCCGGTCTTTTCGTTCCAGCTCTTTTTGCAACAGAGCGCGTTGGGCAAAATCATTTTTGATGCGAACATAAAATAACGTGGTGATAAGCAAGGCAATCAATGCTGCGATGACGATCAATGCCGTGGTATAACGGGCTGAGTTATTCATGGTTGTGACGCGATCAGCCAGTAGCTCTGTCTCACGCTGCTTAATGACAGACAGGGTTTGTTCAACCTTATCCATCAGTTCCTTGCCCTTGTTCAGCCCCTCAACATCAATAATACCGGTCGAATTTTTGTAGATAATCAACTCATTCAGTAAGGTCAGGCGATTTTCTATATAAGTGCGTAACTCTGTAGCAGACTCCTGTTGTACGGGATTATCAACAGTCAGATCGTCAATAAGGTCCAGAGCCTCGCGCGCGCTACTTTGGGAGTATTTAAAAAATTCCAGGTATGCCGGATCGCTGGTTAACAGATATCCGCGTTGTCCTGCTTCGGCTTCGCGCAGGGCTGCCAGTATTTCTTCCGCGTCGATAATGATTTTATTGGAATGATTGACCCAATGGACATTGGTTAGCAGGTTGTTGATGCTGATAAAAGACGCGGTAGAACTGATAAACAACACGAACAGTGATATACCAAAACCAATAAGCAGATTGCTGGTGTATTTTTTCATGGTTTTTCTTCGGCACGCTTGGCGGATTGTTTTACGGGGATAACCATAATAAATCTGGCACCCTGGTTTTCGTTGCTTTCTACGGTAATGATACCGTTATGGGTATCGATCACTTTTTTGACAATGGCTAAACCGATACCCGTGCCCTGGGTACCTTCCCGTTGGTTCAGGCGCTGAAATATTTCAAATATCTTATCGGAAAATTTTTGATCGAAGCCGATACCGTTATCCTGGAAACATATGCGGCAGAATTGTCCGTTGTCACTCTGCGCAGCGGTGAATGACTTTTCCTCCACAGTTTCTACCTTGATGGAAATTTCCGGGTTCTGTGTGTCCTGGGAAAATTTAAGGGAGTTGGTGAGCAGGTTCTGGAAGACTTGACGTATCTGGCCGGGAATGGCTTCCATAACTGGAAATCGGTCTACGTGAACCATGGCATTACGCGACTTGATCTCCCATTCAAAATCCTGCAGTAACTCATTGACGACCAGGTTCAGGTCAACAATTTCATAAAAATTTTTATCGGGCAGGCGTGAGTATTCCAGGACATTTCTGATCAGGGTGCTCATCTTGGCTGCCGACTCAGTAATCTTCTGCAAGAGTTTGGTGCTGTTGAAGGAGTCATTAATGTAGCGTTTGACAATCATATCGCTGAAAATCTGGATCTTGCGCAGCGGTTCCTGCAAATCGTGGGAAGCGATGTAGGCAAACTTCTGCAATTCGGTATTGCTGGCTTCGTGTTTTTTATTGATTTCAATCAGCTCGTGGGTACGCGCAGCGACTTTCTCCTCAA
>CAMPIG010000349.1 GCA_946886255.1 uncultured Cellvibrio sp.
GTATTTGCATTTAAAAATATTCAGGCGCAAAGATTTTTCAATAGCATGCTGGAACGCAACTCAGAAGGTAAGCCGTTATGGATTTTGATCGTTTGTTAGCGTTGATGGTGGAAAAAGGCGCATCGGATTTATTCGTCACCGCGGGTGTACCGCCGTCCATCAAGTTGCATGGCAAGATCGTTCCCGTTACCGCCACACCACTTGCGCCGGAAAAAGTCCGCGAATTGGTGCTAAGTGTAATGAATGAAAAACAACGGGTGGAATTCCTTGAAAATAAGGAACTGAACTTCGCCGTCAGCGCGCGCGGTATCGGCCGTTTTCGTGCCAGCGCGTTTTACCAACGCAACCTGGCCGGCATGGTGCTGCGCCGGATTGAAACCAACATTCCGCGCATAGACGACCTTGGTCTACCGGAAATTATTAAAGAGTTGGCGATGACCAAACGCGGTTTGATCATCTTCGTAGGCGCCACGGGTACCGGTAAATCCACATCGCTGGCATCGATGATCGGCCACCGCAACCGCAACAGTAAAGGCCATATTATTTCCATTGAAGACCCGATCGAATTTATTCACCAGCATGAAGGCTGCATCATCACCCAACGCGAAGTGGGCATCGATACGGAATCCTTTGAAATTGCATTGAAAAACACCTTGCGCCAGGCGCCTGATGTCATCCTGATCGGTGAGGTGCGTTCACGGGAAACTATGGACCACGCCATCGCGTTTGCGGAAACCGGTCACCTATGTTTGTGTACGCTGCACGCCAACAACGCCAACCAGGCGCTGGATCGCATCATTCACTTCTTCCCCGCTGACCGCCATCGCCAATTGTGGATGGACTTGTCGCTCAACCTGAAAGCGATTGTTGCACAGCAATTGATCCCGACACCGGATGGGCAAGGGCGGCGCGCCTGTCTTGAGGTGCTGATTAATACACCGCTTGCCCAGGACCTGATTCGCAAAGGCGAAGTCGCGGACTTGAAAGAGCTGATGAAAAAATCCACCGAGCTGGGTATGCAGACTTTTGACCAAGCCCTCTATGAGCTGTACGACAACGGTGAAATTACTTACGAGGACGCACTGCTTCACGCTGACTCGCCCAACGACCTGCGCTTGATGATCAAACTGGGCTCAGAAACCGATGCGACCTATTTGTCTCATGCGGCAGATGGTTTATCTATTCAGGACGATGATAAGAATGATCGCGGGCGGATGTTTTAATTTTTAAACTGTTGGATCTTGGTGGCGGATTACGCTGTGCTAATCCGACCTACCTGGTATGACTTGATTTTGTAGCCAGGATTCGAGAATCAGCCGTGCGGCAATAGAATCGACAGGGTTGTTTTTATAATCACGCGAACCGCCACGCGCCATGACTTCGCCTTTAGCGCTATAACTGGTCAGGCGTTCATCAACCAGCTCCACCTTCACACCAAAACGCCCGTGCAGACGATTAGCAAATTTACGCGCGCGGGCGCTGAGTTCACTTTCGCTGCCATCCATATTTAATGGCAAACCAACCAATACCAGATCCGGCTCCCACTCCTGCAATAGCCTCTCTACCTGCACCCAGTCGGGTACACCATCATTTGCCTTTAATGGCGACTGTTCAGTGGCGGAACGAGTGAGTGTTTGACCAGAGGCAACGCCGATATTGCGTGTACCGTAATCAAAGGCCAGAAGCGTCTTTATCATGGAAAGAATTTTTGAAACGAATGAATGACGAGAAAAATATTGATCCGACTTACGCGTGCCCTGCGACACTGGAGATCAAATTCAAATCAATACCTAAAGGTTGCGCCGCCGCCGCCCAACGTTGCTCATGAGGCGTGTGAAAGATGATACTGCTATCAGACGGCAGAGTGAGCCAGGAATTGGCAGCGACCTCGGCTTCCAACTGCCCTTCGCCCCACCCGGCATAACCTAGGGCAATTAAATACTCTTCTGGCCCGCGCCCATCGGCCAAGGCTTCAATAATGTCGCGTGATGCTGTCAAGCTAATGCGCGGAGAAATCTTGAGCGTGGACTGCCATTCCTTCTCACTGGAATGCAAGACGAACCCGCGCTCGATCTGTACCGGCCCACCGGCAAATACCGCCTGGCTGCCGATGCCCGCCGCATCAGCCAACTCCATCTGCACAAAAATATCGCGAATAAACAACGGCATTGCGTTATTAATCACAATACCCATGGCACCTTTATCCGTATGTTCACAGATGTAAGTGACTGAATGTGCGAAGGCGGAGTCCCGCATACCTGGCATAGCAATCAGGAAATGATCGCGCAGGCTGCCAGCCGTAAGTTCAGAAGTGGTGAGATCGTCGTGTGTTGTCATGGTTTCAGTATTGGGGGCTTGGTGGACTAATACAAGCTGATCGCAAAAAATTATCCCGCGCGCTTACTCTGCTGAGGTAGACAGACCCGTGATCTCAAAATTCCAGGTACGAATGATCTGCAAGCGATCAGCCTGCTGGCGAATCTCCGGCGGGAAGGCTGCAAAGGGCGCAGCCAAGCGCACAATCTGCCGTGCGGCTTCATCAAAGATACGTTGCCCGGAAGACTGTAGCATCTCGATTTCGTGGATGGTGCCATCAGGATTAATGACCACAGAGAGGCGCAACTGGCCAGTGATACGTCGGCTTAGGGCCTCCTGCGGATAATTCTCATTGCCTACCTGCTCGATCTTAGTGCTCCATTCATGCAGATATTTGGCGTCGAAGGATTCTTTGGTGGATACCGATGTGAGAGTGCGGATGCGCGGGCGTTTGGCATACTCCTGACGCTGCCGATCCAACTTGGCCTGTAGGCTGGCAATCTCGGTCGTAAATGTTTGTTCTTGCAAAAGGCCGTCGCGCTTTTGTTGCTCATCCAACGGCTCCGGATCCGTCTGCACTTGCACTTGCCGCTGGTTATCGGCAACCGTACTGATCAGTTGGTCATCTTTGCGTTCATTGGGCGAGGCGGCCTGGGTTTGGGGCATAGGGTTTACGTCGCGCACCTCCGAGTCGGCAAATTCGGCCTGGCGCTCAGTGGTTAACTGTTTGGCTTCGTCTTCTGTGCCACTGGCCTCCTGACTGTGCTGCGCAATGAAATCAGCCTGCTCCGGTGTTTTGGCTGACTTGTGAGTGGCGAGGGTAATCTCCAAGGTCTGCGACTGATTAGGTTGCTGCAGGTTAAACCCTACACCCAAAATGATCAGGGCATGGACGACCAGAGCAAGAAAAAACGTAAAACTCAAACGATCACCGGTATCGACGCGCGCCTCATCCAGTGCTGGTGACATAGCAGCAGAATTCATCGTTCCTGAATACCCTTGGCTGCCAGGTAACCGGCGATAGCATCCATGAATCGTGCACCAATACGTGTGTTATAGGCTTTATCGATTTCCCGGGCGCAGGTCGGACTGGTCACATTGATTTCGGTCAGGTAATCCCCGATCACATCCAGTCCTACAAAAAGCAGACCTTTTGCTTTCAACGTTGGCGCAACCTGCGCCACAATCCAGCGATCCCGCTCACTTAGAGGCTGGGCCACACCGGTACCACCTGCTGCCAGGTTGCCCCGGGTTTCTCCCTGAGCCGGAATACGCGCGAGACAATAAGGAATAGGCTCACCATCCACTACCAGAATGCGCTTATCACCAGCACTGATCTCCGGAATATAACGCTGAGCCATCGTCAACTGGGCTCCATGTTGCGTCAGCGTTTCCAGGATCACACCGACATTCGGATCATCCGCCCGGCAACGGAAGATACTGCTACCTCCCATTCCATCCAGCGGCTTAAAGATTACATCCTGATGTTGACGATGAAAATCACGCAGCTGCTTGGCGTTCCGGCTGACCAGGACCGGCGGACAACACTGGGGAAACTGGGTAGCAAAGACCTTTTCATTACAATCGCGCAGGCTTTGCGGCTTATTCAGCACCAAAGTACCCTGTTTTTCAGCTGCTTCCAGAATATAAGTGCTATATATATATTCATTATCGAAAGGTGGATCCTTGCGCATCAGAACAACATTGATCTCTGCCAGCGACTTATCCTCTCGGGGGCCCAGTTCATACCAGGTATCGGCATTGTCCGCGACGAACAATGCCCGCACACTGGCGCGGGCTTCGCCCTGTAACAAATAAAGATCACTTTGCTCCATATAATAAAGATCCCATCCCCGTTCTTGGGCAGCCAACAGCAATGCGAGGGTGGTATCTTTGTAATATTTGATGCTTGCGATGGGGTCCATCACAACGCCGAGGGAGATGGTCATAAAATCTTTTGCACTCATGGTGGCATTGGATTTGCCGGGAGTCGTTATGCGGACTAAAGTTAAGTCCTCGGGGCTATTAAAGCAAGAGGCTTAAGTACATCCCATAATGTTAAGCTCTAAAGAATTGCGAAAATGAATAGATTCTTTATATATTCAAGTAGTTATAGATAAACCTTAAAAACTATGTTAAAAGTTTGCATGGCGCTTGTTACGACGGCTTTCGAGGCCGTTTTCCGTGTTTGAGAGACATAATGTGTGACACGGATCGCAAGGTCTGGCAGTGTCATGACAACGAGATAAAAGGCAAAGGTCAGAGTTATGGACGTAAGTTTGGAAAGCCTGAAGGTGATGGTAATCGACGATAGTAAAACCATTCGCCGCACAGCAGAAACCTTGCTTAAAAAAGCAGGTTGCACGGTAGTAACAGCCACCGATGGTTTTGATGCCCTGGCGAAAATAGCTGATACCCGCCCCGACATTATCTTTGTCGATATTATGATGCCCCGCCTTGATGGCTATCAAACCTGTGCACTGATCAAGAATAACAGCGAATTCAAGACCACACCGGTCATCATGTTATCCAGCAAAGACGGATTGTTCGACAAAGCCAAAGGACGGATTGTCGGTTCCGACCAATATCTCACCAAACCCTTCAGCAAAAGCGAATTGCTCGATGCCATTCAGGCACACGTCAAGCATGCCAAAGCCTCGTGAAGGGCGGGCGGATACGTTTAAACCAATGGATTGCTCAACTAGAAGTTCTATTATTTTGGGGTAGCTATGGCCAGAGTATTAATCATCGACGACTCACCGACTGAGACGTATAAATTGACCAGCATGCTTGAAAAGCATGGACATGCAGTATTGACTGCAGAGAACGGCGAAGACGGTATCGCCTTGGCTCAGAAAGA
>CAMPIG010000350.1 GCA_946886255.1 uncultured Cellvibrio sp.
GGCGGCCGTCCACCGGACGCCCTAGTCGGGCGCCGCTTAATATTGGCGTTAGAAATCATTAGCACTCTGCCAAAATAAGGAGAAAATTAGTGGCAAATCTTCCATACGCACAACGTACCGCAACGTTGATGACGATGCTCGAAAAAATCAAGACAGCGTCTGTTCCAGAAAAGTTTTCACAAGATTTTGTGGCTGAAAAACTCCTTATGAAGGGCGGAACTCCTAGATCGATCATCCCGTTTATCAAAAAAATGGGGCTTGTAGCTACCGACGGCACTCCAACAGAAAGGTACAAAGAATTTCGTAATCCAGCTAAATCTGGAGCCGCGATCGCAGCGGCCATGCGCGAATTATACGAGCAACTGTTTGAGATGAATGAGTATGTGCATGACACAAACCCAGCTACCCTTAAAGGACTGATCGTAGAGGCAACCGGCGCTGAACAAAACTCTAATGTTGTAAGCAAGACTCTTTCGACATTTCAAGCGTTAAGAAAAATTGCAGATTTTGATTCTGATTCAGAAGAGGAATCTATCGTTTCGGAAGAAACCGCAGATTCTTCACCAGCATATACCTTGCCCCGAATACATAGCCATCAGTCAAGTAATAATGGGGGCGAAGGTATTAATTTGTCGTATACGATAAACCTAAACTTACCCGCCACTACAGATATTGAAGTCTTTAACGCTATTTTTAAAAGTCTCAAACAGCATCTAATTCAGGAGTAATTTGTGAACCGAGCAGCAGCCATTAAGAGCTTCGGTATGACCAATATGCTTTTAGAAGCTGATCTTGACCTAATTGAGAAAAAATATCAGATAGATTTAGGCCGGGGAACTGATAAAGCCAGCCAGATCGAAGATGCCTATTATCCGCAATTCGATGCCTCATTAAGGGCAGAGGCTCATGGGATGGCAAAACATTACGAGGTTTTCTATTGCCTAGAAAAATCGATTCGGCAGTTAATTGTGGATGTATTTGAAGGAACAGAAGACCCAGAGTGGTGGGAAAATCTTGTTCCTGAGGCTGTAAAGCTAAATGCAAAAAAAAGCATCAAAAGAGAGAAAGAGGCTGCGGTAACACCGAGATCTTCAGACCCTATTGATTACACTACATTTGGCGAGCTTGGCGAGATCATTAAAACTAATTGGGGTTTGTTCGGTGGAGTGGTATTTAATGATTTAAAAGCGATGGAAAAAGTAATGTCTGCTCTAAATTCGCTAAGAAATCCAATTGCACACTGTTCCCCATTGGCAGAGGATGAAATTCTTAGACTTGAGTTGGCGCTTAGAGACTGGTTCAGAATTACTAGCTGATGAATATACCAATTTCTAACAAGTGCAGGTTGTCGGACAGGTACTACGCTGCACTCCGTCCCTGCCGCAACTGCAAGCGTTAAATGTGGGGAAGATGACCTCGTACAACTATCCTGAGCTCATACTGCAAAAGACCGTTGATCTTCCTAAGATCCTCGGTTTGTCGCTGGAGAAAGCACTCGTTAACTTTGTTGGCGATGAGTTTAACGTGCTCTATTTGAAGGCTGGTGGTCGCTGGTTTGCTGCTCAGCCAGAAATCGGTGGAGAGATTTTGGGGTTTCATGAACTGGAGTCCTCACCCACAGAAGGGCCAAGCTCTGACGGCAGTGGCATTGTGGGTTGCGCTCTGTTCCAGCGATTTATGGGAGCCCAGGTAGCTGGTGTTCGGCAAATGGGTGAAGCGTGGAACGGACACGGTTTTGAGATGAGCTTTTGTGGCATTGTGGACTACACGCTGCTGGTGCAATCCATACATACAGGATCTGAACCCCAAGATTATTCAGATTGCTTGCGGCTCGGGGTTGGAAGTTATGTACATGTTGCGAATTACATTTAACCAAACGCGTCACTCGGATGCCCTTTACGCCGCTCCGCTCTGTAAAGGTCACCGGTGCGCTCTGCGTTATGTTTCTGAGAGGGAGACGATGTTTAAAACCATTATCTTTTTAGGATTTCTCGCGTTCAGCGTTGCCCTCAATGTGCATGCAGATGACAGCGCTAGGATTGATCGCCTAGAGAAGCAAGCCCAAGAACTGAAGGTTCGGCTATCGAGCCTAGAATCCCAGGTCAATGATCAAGATGAAGTCCAGGAATTCGTCGCGAATGGGGATGGTTGGAAATCAATCGCAAACTGGAGAAAGCTGACAACAGCAATGGGCTACGATGATGTCGAAAGGATACTCGGCACGCCTGAGCGAGTGGATGGGGGTGACCTGGCACATTGGTATTATCCAAACCGCGCAAAAGTTGTCTTTATGCGTGGGAAGGTCGAGTCATGGTCGGAACCAAGACAGTAATACATAACAAGTGCAGGCACGGCGACGCCTACTACATTGCGCCTTCGGCTCCATTTCGTAGGCGCGCATGCTGCAATCGTTAAAGGTAGGTAGTAGTGGTAGAAATTCCGAAATTTAAGTCTCCATCTCTGTTTTGTCTAACTGTGGGGATCTCCTTGGTTGCCTGGTTTTACACCCATGCGTTCGTTTTGCTCGATAAGTACATGCCAATGGAGTTTTCCCTGCAGGAGGAGCTCTTAGTATCTGAGGCTCAGTTAGAATCAGCGAAAATGAAAGGCGATGAGGTTCAAACCACGGTGGCTGAAGCAAAATTTAATGCAGCCAAGTATAAAAACACCCAATTTAACAAGGTCATGGACGGAGCGTTTGAGCTTCATTCACATTCGCTGTGGGTGGGCATCCTTTTTCTGTTGCTCTCGATTCCTGCCTTCATAATTGAGATTGGGTGGCAGAAAAAAGCCTTTAACCAAGCGGTCAACCGGACGCCAAAACCCTAGCGGGTTCTGGTTCCCTCCGCTGCGCTACGGCGCCGGTTACCATCAGCGTTATGTTTCTTTCAGAGCAGGCTCAAGCCCAAGGTGATCAATAAAAGGGATAAAGTCGCGATCCAAAAACAGCAGAGGTAGCTCCTTCTCTATGCAAAAGGTCGCGATGATCACATCAGCAGTTTTTCTGATCGTGACGCCCCTTTTGCGAAGCGCGCGATAATTGTCAGCACACTTGGCAGCCATATCTTTGCCAAACATTTCATATTGGTCCAACGCCAGTAGGCTTTGTTTGGTCTGACGGTATTGCTTGTCGTTGCGGATGCCTTGAAGGATCTCCAGAAATATGAGGTCGCCAATAGCGACTGACCCTAGGACTATCGAGGCATCCAGCAGGTCAGTGTGCGGGTTTTTGACTCCGTTGAAATAGTCGATCCAGACGCTGGTATCCACCAGTATCATCCGGCGCTCCGCATTTCATCCAGGTCGCCTTCCCAATTAATTTTGCCTCGCAGCTTTCGAATCTCCTGCTGCTTGCTAAGCTGGACCAGAAGTTTCAGGCCTTGCTCAACGGCCTCTTTTTTGGTTTCGTAGCCGGAAGCTTTAAGGGCTTCGGCCATCAATTGGTCATCAATCACGATGTTCGTTCTCATGTGTCACCTGTGTGTATGTTTATCGCATTCTATACACAATCTAGCACTTCGGGGAGAACATAACAATCGGCTGCACAGCGACCGATTTTCCGCCGCTTCGCGGCTCCAAACCGGCGCGTGAGCCGGGCGTTATGTTTCAGCGGGAGAGTGAGTTTGAAGCGTGCAAAACGATGGGCTGAAGGCAACGTAGTGGCGGTTCCGCTCGAAGATGGCGGGTTCGGCTTTGGTGTTGTCGTTGAAGAACCATTGGTCGCATTCTTCGCGCGCAGAGCCAATACTAAGGAGATGCCGGCCGATATTTCGAGTGCGGCTATTGCCTTCTCGGTCTGGGTGATGAGCAAAGCTATCGGTAAGGCTCACTGGTCTGTTGTTGGCACTATGAAATTGCCGTCACACGTAGAACTGGCCCCTTGGTTTTTTAAACGAGACATCATCTCCGGCAAGTACAGTTTGTACCGCCATCCCGAAGAAAAACCTGCTTCGCGGGAAGATTGCGTCAATTTGGAGCGAGCGGCGGTGTGGCAGCCGGAGCACGTTGAATCCCGATTGACTGATTTCTTGGCCGGTCGTGAACAGCAGAACAAATGGGTGCGTTCTCTCGCACTCTGAACAGATGAAACATAACCAGTTGCTGCACGCGGATAAATTACTCGCTGTGCTCGCAATTTACCGGTGAGCAAGGCGTTATAACGGGGAACCCTGATGTCGAGTTGGGACGAAGACATTATCAAGGCATTTGAAAATCTTGGTGGAAGTGCGGGCTACGATTCGCTGTACGCCGAGATTGAGCGAATTCGCACTGGGCTACCGAGCACATGGAAATCGGTTGTAAGACGTCGCATTCAGGATCTTTCGTCTGATTCTGCGGGTTTTAAAGGAGGGAGAGATCTTTTCTTTTCCGTGGAAGGATTGGGGGCTGGCGTTTGGGGCCTGCGTTCTTATCTGGAAGAAACACCAAAAGCTTCAGATTTGCCGGAAGGTGTTGAGGAACCCGGGCGAGCTTATTCACTGACATATCGGGTCCTGCGGGACACGGTCCTGGCCAGGAAGATAAAGGTCCTGCATCAGGATCGCTGTCAGATCTGTGGCATGACGGTTAGTTTATCTGATGGGAAAACCTATTCTGAAGCCCATCACATTATACCGTTGGGCGCGCCTCACAACGGATCTGATGTACCGGGTAATGTGGTAGTACTATGCCCGAATCACCATGTT
This sequence comes from uncultured Cellvibrio sp., assembly GCA_946886255.1. The sequence continues at coordinate 4,686 of CAMPIG010000350.1, forward strand.
CTCTGTGATTATGGTGCTATGGAATTAGCTCTCTCAGACTTGCGGACTGCCGAAGGCCACAAAATATCTGAGCGTAGCATTTCATATCACAATGAAGTCATATTTGGGCGTAAGTTATAACAAATCGCAGCAGTTCGCGGCCGATGGCCGATGGCCGCCGGACGCCCTTTACGTGGCTCCTTCGGTGCCACTCCAACGGCGCCGCTGTGCTCGGCGTTATGCCTTCCTACTCGCCCGCTGCCCCATATAATAACGCTTGACGTTAATAACGTTCTGCGTCACCCTTTCCCTATGATCATATCGTTCAAGTGTAAGGATACCGAGAAGCTAGCAAGCGGACGCCGCGTCAGACGCTTCGTCAATTTTGAGCGAGTTGCCTTGAGGAAAATTCGGCAACTTCAGGCTGCATGAACCGCCCCGGATATTGCGGAGGCCCGTTGGTTTAAGTCACGCCGCCATTGCA
>CAMPIG010000351.1 GCA_946886255.1 uncultured Cellvibrio sp.
GGGTGGGTGAGCCATCCGGTTTTTCCTTGCGGCGCTTTATCCGCTGGGCCGCCATGTTGGATAAGTCGCTGTTACTGAAACTTTTGGATGCGCTCCAGATAGAGCTGGATGAAGAAGAGCGCAATCTGCGCGAAGTGGCCGAGCTGGTTCGGTGTGCGAATTTGCATCACGAGTTGCGCCAGCAGTGGTGCCTGCGTTGTGCGCAGTTGCGTGCGTATTACCGACGCCGCGAGGGTGCAAATCTGATTCGTTACCGCAAGGGCCAGCAAGAATAACAAGGACGATAAGGAGAGGTAATGCAGTTGCAGGATGCCATCAAAGCGAAGATTTGTATTGATCGCTTAACGGCGAATTATCCCTTGGGGGATTTTGTGCAGTGGGTGGAGCACGAACAAATTCGCTTGCCCCTGTTGATGGTGTTGTTGGAGCGCATCCAGAAAGAGCTGGATGCGGAAACCAACGCGCGGAGCCAATTAATTACCCGTTATTGGTGTTTGTATTGTGGTCAGGTGCGGGCGTATTACAAGGCCATCATCAATGATCCGCAGTGCAAAGAGCGGTTGTCGTTTTTATTAGGTTAGTGTGTGTTGTGTTAAGAAAAAATGGAGATATACGGATGCAAAACAATCATCACAGCCAGGGAGTGTTCGCTGGCTTTACCAAATTTATCGTTGCTGTTTTATTTTCGGCAGCGCTAATCAGTTGCGGTGGAGGAGGTGGTGGCAGCGGTGGATCGGGCGGTGGTAGCTCATCCAGCAGCCCGGCAAATAATGTCTCACCGGTTGCCAACGCGGGTGAGGATAAAACGGTTAATGCGAGCGAAGTGGTTGAGCTGCGCGCAGCTGGTAGCGATAGCGACGGCACGATCACCGGTTATACCTGGACACAGCTCTCTGGCCCTAAGGTGTCATTGACGGCGATCGATTTGAGTGCAGCGCATTTTACGTTTGTGGCGCCACCCACCGGTGCAGAAGATTCTATCGTGCTGGAGTTCCGCTTGCGTGTTACCGATGATGATGGCGCGACCGGGGAGGATACGGTGGTGTTTACCATAAATCGTGTTAACGCGGTTCCTGTTGTTGATGCAGGTGCGGATAAAACCATTAAAGGTTTAGCGACGGTTATGTTGTCGGGTACGGCAACCGACAGTGATGGTGCCATCGTCAGTTACACATGGGAGCAGGTTGGTGGTGCAGCGGTTGAGTTGACGGAGGCGGATACCATTGCGGCTGGTTTTACCGCGCCGTCTACCGAAACCACCATTACCCTGGAGCTTCGTTTAACCGTTACGGATAACGACGGCGCTAGCGCGAGTGACTTGGTTGCGGTGGTCGTTACGCCGGAAAATGCTCCGCTGATCTCATTAACGTTTCCGCCGGCAACCGGTGTTTATCTGGCAGACACGATCAGCGCGTTCGGTACAGCAGAAGCCAAAAACGATGCAGCGATTACTTCTGTTGCCGTGAGTGCCGGTGGTGATACGGTGATGGCGACGGTGGATGAGGCGGGGCACTGGCGAGCGGATAATATTCCCATTTCGACAAGTGCTGATCAATTCACTCTGGTAGCGAAAGCGACCGACAGCAAAAATCTCACGCAACAGATTTCAACGCAGTTATCAACGCTTGCCGGCGATGCAAGTGGTAGTGGTGATACCTGGCGTGAAGCCAGGGCGGTGGTGAGTGTGCCGGGCAGTGATATTGTGTATGTGCTAACACGCGGATCGCTGGTCAAAGACTCGCGCATTGTGCCTGTGAATCGTAAAACCGGTCATCGCGGTGCATCCATCACCGACTTCACTAATGCGGAGCAGGGCCCACAAAATACGGCCTTCGTAGACATGCTGTACGATGCTGTTAACCAGCGCTTGCTGCTCAGCAACAACCCGGATTCAGACACCGTAAAACCGCAAATTATTGCCGTGGATATCGCTACAGGTTTGCGCACTGTCATTGCAAGCCCGGATGTCGGTAGCGGTGAAAATTTTGTTAATCCTATTGGGCTGGCATGGAGTGCCGATGATCAATTACTGGTGGCGGACAATGGTAACAACACGATTTTTTCTGTGGATGTCGCCACCGGTAACCGCACGATAATTGCCGACAAAAATACCGCCGGGTTGGGGGTGGATGCACCCCTGTTTGTTTCACGAGACCAAAGCCGCAATCGGTTGTTGGTAACACCTTATGTCAATGTTGGCCATTATTTCCTGGGTATTGACGATTGGCTCACTGATCCGTTTGGCTTTGTGTTTTCATCCAACGATGACAACACTGGGCCAAACGTCAGTGCGGTAGTTCAGGGCGTAAGTGAAGATCCTGACAATGATCGTTTGCTGGTGTTGAGCGGTAATGACACGCTGATTGCGCTAGACCTGGCTACAGGTAACCGCACATTGTTGGCGGAGGCGGTTACCGGCAATTCCCTTTCCGTGGCCAGCCTCAGGAAGAATATGGATTAAGATAGCGAACTCACGTTGTTGTATGTGGTGGATACCTATGTAATATCCGGCGGACTGTTTGTTGTTGATCCACAAAGCGGCAGCAGTGTATTGTTGAGTCGGTGATGAGCTGAGCTGTTTTTTAAAAAAGTAGCCTGCCGATCTTTTTGTTGAAGATCGGCAGGCCATTTTTAACTGCGTGATACTTTCTACTTAATTCACATCAAACCGATCAAGCATCATCACTTTATTCCAGGCTTTAGCGAAGTCATTCACAAACTTCTCCCGCCCGTCATTTGCTGCATAGACTTCAGCAACTGCGCGCAGCTCTGCGTGTGAACCAAACACTAAATCCACCGGTGTTGCCGTCCATTTTACGTTGCCGGTTTTGCGATCGAGTCCTTCATACAGCCCTTCAGTTTTTTCAGACTTTTTCCACTGCGTGGACATGTCGAGCAGGTTCACGAAAAAGTCGTTGCTTAACGTGCCCGGCTTGTTGGTAAAGATGCCGTGCTTGACGTTGTCGCTGTTGGCGCCGAGTGTGCGCATGCCGCCGATCAGCACTGTCATCTCCGGTACGGTCAGGGTGAGCATGTTGGCTCGGTCTACCAGCATCTCGGCCGGTGATTCGCTGTTGCCTTTGGCGAAGTAGTTGCGGAAGCCGTCGGCGGTGGGTTCAAGGACTGCAAAAGATTCAACATCGGTTTGCGCTTGCGTGGCATCAACGCGGCCGGGCGTGAAGGGTACGTCAATATCATAGCCACTTTTTTTCGCGGCTTGTTCAACAGCAGCAACGCCGCCCAGCACGATCACGTCGGCGAGCGATACTTTTTTATCGCCGCGTTGTGCTTTATTGAAATCGGTCTGGATTTTTTCCAAACGCTTCAACACTTTCGCCGTTTCTTTTGGATTGTTAACGTTCCACGCATTTTGCGGTGCTAAACGAATGCGTGCGCCGTTGGCTCCGCCGCGCATGTCGGTGTCGCGATAACTGGCGGCGGAAGCCCAGGCAGTCTTCACCAATTCAGCGGTACTCAAACCGGATTTGAGGATGTTGGATTTCAAGGTGGCAATATCGCTCGCATTAATCAGTTCGTGATCAACCGCTGGCAACGGATCTTGCCAGATCAAATCTTCTTTGGGCGCGTCCGCGCCGATATAGCGGGAGCGTGGCCCCATGTCGCGGTGAGTCAGTTTGAACCAGGCTTTGGCGAAGGCCAGTTCAAATTCTTTGGGATCTTCTTTAAAGCGCAGGGAAATTTTGCGGAATTCCGGATCTTCTTTTAAAGCCAGGTCGGTGGTGAACATGATCGGCGCATGGCGTTTGGTTTTGTCGTGGGCGTCGGGCACTAAATTAGCGGCTTGGCCGTCTTTGGGAATCCACTGGATGGCGCCAGCCGGGCTTTTGCTTTGTACCCACTCGAAGGCGAACAGGTTGTCCAGGTATTGCGTGGTCCAGGCGATAGGGTTGAAGGTCCAGGCACCTTCGAGGCCGCTGGTGATGGTGTCTTCCGCGTTGCCTTTGCCGCATTTGCTGGTCCAGCCCAGGCCTTGCTCTTCAATGTCGCTCGCTGCCGGGTCCTTGCCAATACACTTGTCAGGTTTGTGCGCGCCGTGCGCTTTGCCGAAGGTGTGGCCGCCGGCGATCAGGGCTACGGTTTCTTCATCGTTCATCGCCATGCCGCCGAATGCCTGGCGAATATCTTTGGCTGCCAGTAACGGATCAGGCACGCCGTTGGGGCCTTCGGGATTTACATAAATCAAACCCATCTGCACAGCGGCGAGCGGTCTTTTTAATTGACGATCACCCGTGTGGCGTTGATCGGCCAACCATTTTTTCTCGCTGCCCCAGTTCACCATTTCCACTTCCCAGTCATCCTGGCGGCCACCGGCAAAGCCGAACGTTTTAAAGCCCATGGATTCCAGCGCAACATTGCCGGTTAGTACCATCAGGTCTGCCCAGGAAATCTGGCTGCCGTATTTTTGCTTGATCGGCCACAATAAACGACGGGCTTTATCGAGGTTTGCGTTATCGGGCCAACTGTTCAAGGGTTCAAAGCGTTGCTGTCCGCCCGCCGCACCGCCGCGACCATCATAAACGCGGTAGGTACCGGCGCTGTGCCAGGCCATGCGAATGAAGAATGGACCATAGTGACCGTAATCCGACGGCCACCAGTCTTGCGATGTGGTCATCAATGTTTTGATATCCGCCTTTACCGCGTCCAGGTCGAGCTTCGCAAAGGCTTCGGCGTAATCAAAATCTTCACCCAAGGGATTGGACTCAACACCGTGCTGTCGCAACGGGCTTAGGTCTAGTTGTTCCGGCCACCAAAAACTGTTGGTGGTGGCTTTGGTGTCTGGTGCAAGGTTGTCTTGTGCAAGCGCTACACCGGCTTGCAGGGTTATTAGAACGGAAATGGTTACCGCAGAAATAACGGGCATCGTTTTTCTGAACATAAAAAAATCCTCTTTTATATGTGATGAGTCAGGTTAAATCGCCTAGTGGAGTTCGTATCGACAGGCTGAGGGTCCCTGCGAGTGATGCCATTTTTATATGTGCATTGGCACCTAACTTAACTTCGAGTGAAAAACGATTATTCTTATTGATAATTTGTCGCCAAAAATAAAATTCAAACATACCCCTACAAACGTTTTATTTTTTAGGTAGCGTTTTTCGCCAACCAGTATAAAAATACTCATC
>CAMPIG010000352.1 GCA_946886255.1 uncultured Cellvibrio sp.
ACTTGCTGATCCTCAACAAACCTGCCGGGTTGCTCACCGTTCCCGGCAAGGGGCCAGACAACCAGGATTGTCTGATTCGGCGAGCTCTCGGCCCTTTTCCTAACGCCCGTATTGTTCACCGCTTGGACCAGGGCACCTCCGGAATCGTCATGTTTCCGCTCAACTACATTACCCAGAGAACCTTGACCAAGCAGTTTGAATCGCGCGGTGTACATAAGCGCTACGTGGCGGTCGTGGCGGGCCTCGTGGAGCAAGACGAAGGAGAGGTTAAATTACCGTTGATCTGTGATTGGCCTAACCGTCCACGACAAAAAGTATGTTTCGAGCAAGGCAAGGCCGCGCATACCCGTTATCAGATATTACTCCGCGATGTTGATGCACAAACGACCCGAATGCTACTTGAACCGGTCAGCGGCAGAACACATCAGCTGCGGGTTCACATGCTGGCATTGGGCCACCCTATTCTGGGCGATCAACTGTATGCGCCGGTCGACATCCAGCAACGAGCCCCGCGCCTGCTGCTACATGCTCAGCAGATTTTCTTCGACCATCCCATATCTGGCCAACCTATCAATATCAGTTGTTCTCCTGCCTTCTAAGCTCCTGGCTCTAACCTCTCGCTAACGACTTCATAACGTCCATTAGTTGAAACCTGACCTTCAATTACTTAATAATCTAACGATGAGCATTTTTTATACCTAAAATCACACCAAGACAAATGTGATACACATCCCATTGTTTAACCACCTTTAATTACTTCTTATTGCTCAGGATTTACCCGATGAAGAAAACCTTACTCAGTGTGGCACTGTTCACTGCCGCCACCGGTACAGCCGCATCTGAAAATTACAACGGTCGTCTGACGGGCATGTCTGGCGCAGGCTTTGTCACTGCCGGCTACGCCGATGGCGTATTAGCCAACCCCAGCATGGGCGCAGCCTTCGGCGAGAAGGATGACGTTGCCTTGGTAATCAATGCCGGCGGTGTCGGCTCCGATAAAGATGAGCTGATTGATGCGATGGATGAATTGGTAGATTACGTCGACTACCTCGACAGCATCACCAACGTGCAGGATTTGAATCAAGGTATGGCCGATACATTGATCGAAAGAATTCGCGCAGTTGAGGATAAGCACGTTGACGTGAATGCGGGTGCCAGTGTCGTACTCGCCATTCCCAATGACGTCTTGTCTCTCGCAGTCATCGCTAAGGCCCGTGCGCAACTGGGTGTGATAACCCTGATTGACCAGAATGATTACGAACTCATCGAAAACGCCGTGGATTCTCCCTTTGATACCGAAGATCTCAACTCTTCCGTGTTGGGTAAAGGTGCTCTGATTCGTGAATACGGCGTGGCGTTGTCAAAGCGTTTCGGGGCTATTGACGGCGAACAATGGCTGGTGGGTGTGACACCTAAGCGTGTGACTGTGGAAACCATCGTCTACAACGCCACCGTCGCTGAATATGATGAAGACGACTTTGATGCAGAGGATTACACGCTCGAAAATAGCGCCACCACTTTCGATGCCGGTATTACCTACATCAACGGCAACCTGCGTTATGGATTGGTAGTAAAAGATGCTATCAGCCACGAGTTTGCCTCGGTTGATGGCGACACACTGAGCCTCAAGCCGCTGACCACTACTGCAATCGGCTACAGCAAAGACTGGTTGAAAGCGGAAGTCGCACTGGACTTGAATGCCGTACCGGCTTTTGGGTTAACGGGTGATGTGCAGATATTGCGCGCGGGCCTGGAAGTCAGCCCTTTGTCATGGCTGCAATTGCGCCTAGGGCTACAGCAAGACCTGGAAAATACGCTGGAAGACACCTACTCCGCCGGCATCGGCTTGTCCCCATTCGATGCCATCAATCTGGATATCGCTGCGGTTACCGGACAAGACAATACCGTCGGCGGCGCGGTGCAATTGGGATTTCGGTTCTAAGGCAATTGGGCGCTGTAAATTGGAGTGTGGGCCTTAAATCCCACACTCTGATGACGCCAAAGCTCGCAATACTGAATCACACCAATAACGCACCTAGTAACCGATCAATATCGCGTTGAACAGCACTTAAAGGTTGACCCGCATCGACCACGGCATACCGCTCCGGTGCGGCTTGAGCCAAAGATCGATAGACTTCACGTACCCGTTCAAAAAAAGCTACAGCCTCACTCTCAAAACGATCCAGCTCTGCCCGTTGGCGCGCACGCTGCAAACCCAGCTCTACTTCAATATCCAGCACCAGGGTCAGATCAGGCCGCAAATCTCCCTGTACCAGCTGTTCCAACTGCGCGATGGTTGCTACATCCAAACCACGACCACCACCCTGATAGGCATAGGTCGCATCGGTAAAGCGATCACACAACACCCAGGCACCACGGGCCAATGCCGGCTTGATTGTCTGCTGTAAATGTTGCGCACGCGCGGCAAACACCAATAGAAGTTCAGCGGTTTCATCAACCGGTTCTTCACGCTTGGCCAACAGCAAGGTACGAATTTCCTCGGCCAATGGTGTGCCACCCGGCTCACGCGTGACCACAACTTCAACGCCACGCTTCTTCAGCCAATCGTGCACATAGGTCAGGTTGGTGCTTTTGCCGACACCTTCAGTGCCTTCAATCGTTATAAATTTGCCGTATGCCATAAGAGTCTCATTGATAGTCTGCGAGTGCGTTTTAGGGTTCCTTCACCCCCGGCGAGCGCGTATCATAACCGCTTTTTTAGCCTTTGCTTTCACTGGAGACGAAGATGATTACCCTGCATACAAACCACGGCGACATAGTAATCGAGCTGGATTTTGATAAGGCACCCAAAACAGCGGCCAACTTCAAGCAATATGCCGAAGAAGGCTTTTACAATGGCACTATCTTTCATCGCGTGATTGACGGCTTCATGGTTCAGGGCGGCGGCATGACTGAAGATATGGAGCAGAAAAAAACGCGTGAGCCCATCGAGAACGAAGCAGACAACGGTTTGAAAAATGTTGTCGGCAGCCTGGCTATGGCGCGCACCAATGATCCGCACAGCGCAACCGCACAATTTTTCATCAATGTTAAAGATAACAGTTTCCTCAACCACAGCAGCAAAAACGCACAAGGCTGGGGTTACTGTGTATTTGGTAAAGTGACCGACGGCATGGATGTGGTCAATAAAATCAAAGGCGTAAAAACCGGCACGAAAGGCTTTCATCAGGACGTACCGGTAGAGGCCGTTGTTATAGAAAAAGTGACTGTCGCCTAACCTGCAAGGCGATCTTTGATACAGATTTCAAAGGTCGCCTTATTTGCATTATGCGTTTAACACTTCCGATCACTAGCCAATTCTGCACACTTCCTGATGACCACACTGTTTATTTCTGATTTGCATTTGCACGAATCTCGCCCGACAGCGACCGACGCTTTCTATCAATTTTTAGAAGAACGCGCTCAGGGCACAGAAGCACTTTATATTCTGGGTGATTTTTTTGATGCCTGGATTGGTGATGACGATGATGCGCCGTTAAATGCAGCAATTGCGCAACGCTTGCGCGCATTATCCAATCAAGGCACTGCGGTTTATTTGATGCACGGCAATCGCGATTTTTTATTGGGCGATGATTTTGCTAAAGCTGCCGGAGCAAGCCTAATAGTCGACCCCACGCTTATAGATTTATACGGCCAACCGACATTACTGATGCACGGTGACACTTTGTGTACCCGCGACATCGAATATCAGGTCTTTCGCCAACAGGTTCGCTCTCCAGCCTGGCAACAACAAATACTCTCGCAACCACTTGTTGCGCGCCGTGCGTTAGCCGCACAAATTCGCGCCCAGAGCAAAAGCATGAACAGTATCAAAGCCGAAGATATTATGGATGTTACGCCAGAAGAAGTTGTGCGGGTCATGCAAGCCCATGGTGTGCGGCAGTTAATTCACGGCCATACACACAGGCCAGCACGGCATCCACTTACTGTTGACGGTATGGCAGCCGAAAGAATTGTCCTCGGCGACTGGCACGATTCCGCGTGGTGTATCTATGCCGATGCCAGCGGGCTTGAGCTGTGCCACTGGCCGATCACATCATAATTAAAAACGCATAAGTCGGATCAACGATTCGTCATCATGGATAAACCGCCAAGGATGACAAACACTGGCCACCACGTAAAAAATGACAGATCAATCAGAAAAATGAATGCGATGAAAATAATAAATGCTGCTGATACCAGAGAGTTGGCCATCGAAGCCCCTATGCCTTCCCGCCGATAAGCCACAAAGGCTTGTTGCAAAGGCCCCACTGACGCCACCAGGATAAACAGCGCCCACCAGTTATCCAGGTGCAGGAAGAAAAAATCTACCCCCAGATTTCGCGCTAATAAAACAACACCAATCAATATAATTGCCAAACCCAGTGGCCAGGTGGCGGAACGGATTTTGGGCTTTTTGGGTACGTCCTGCTGCTCTATCTTTTCAGGATTAATCATGTATGGCTCCCTTATGTTTTAGCAATGCTCGCCGCCTGTTAAGCCGCCAGCACACCTGAATGGAAACGAAATTCGGTATCCGGACTTTCAATCAAGGTTTTCTCCAGTTGCAAAAAAACGTCAATGCGATCATCAATACTCTCGCCACCTGCTGCCTTACGAGCCAGATGCAGATAATCCTCATAATGCCTCGCTTCAGATTTCAGCAACGACAAATAAAATTTCTGCAACTCCTCGTCCAGATGCGGTGCAACCTTGGCAAAGCGCTCGCAGGAGCGCGCCTCAATGATGGCGCCTACGATTAGCGTATCGATAAATCGAGCCGGCTCATGAGTGCGCACAGGTTTGCGCAACTCCGACGCATAACGACATGGCGTAATTTGCTCATACGCAACACCACGAGCTTCCATGATTGCCATCACTTGTTCGTAATGACGCAGCTCTTCACGGGCCAAGCGCGACATCTTGTGCATCATCTCGAAATCGCCGACATAGCGGTACATAAGTGTTAAGGCCGTTGATGCGGCTTTCTTTTCACAGTTGGCGTGATCGAGCAACAGGAGTGCCTGATGTTGTAACGCGCTCTGCACCCACGCATCAGGGGTTTCGCATAGTAAAAATTGATTGATTCGGGTTAGTGCATTCATGGGTTTATTGATACATTTTTTAAGCTGAT